>JBGTEU010000765.1:0-5023 GCA_041747595.1 Bythopirellula sp. | reverse complement strand
AACCGTTGGCGTCGAGATAGTCGAGCACTTGGCCGACACTGTCGTCAACCGAAGCAACACAACTCAGATAATCTTGAAGATAGCGCTGATATTTCCAGCGCGTGAGTTCCTGTCCCGTCAAATTGCCGGCGTAGTAGGCTGCGTTTTTCTTGAGATAGACGGATTTCCAATTCTTGAGTTGGTTAGTGGTCATTTTGCCATAGAACCAATCTCGAGCGCGACTGTCTCCCGGCGCATTCAAGCTCGGCATGTCCCAAGCCTTGAGGTCGGGGCCCTGGGTGTTCATGTGGTCGTCGATCCGCATCTCCGCCATCGCCGCCGCGGAGGCGCGATTCTTGTAATCATCAAAAAGGTTTTCCGGCTCGGGAAACTGTTGGTCAACGTAGTCGTTGAGACGATTGGGCGCGGGGTCCCAAGGTCGATGCGGCGCTTTGTGCTGCAGCATCAACAGAAAAGGTCGCTCGCGGTCGCGGCCCTTGTCGAGCCAGTCGAGTGCGAGCTGAGTGATGATTTCCGTGGCGTAGCCAACGTATTGGACTTTGCCAAGCGGAGTCTCAAATTTCGGCTGGTAATAAAATCCCTGGTTCTCCAAAACGTGCCAATAGTCGAAGCCCGTGGGATGATTTTTATTATTCAGGTGCCATTTGCCCACTACAGCTGTTTGATAACCGGCGGTCTGCATCAATTTCGGAAATGTTTGCTGGCTGCCGTCGAATTCCTGGCCGTGGGCATAGTAGCCATTCTTATGACTGTACTTGCCCGTGAGGACGCACGCGCGGCTGGGGCCGCAAATCGAGTTGGTGACGTAACACCGATCGAACCGCATTCCCGCCGAAGCAATGCGATCGATGTGAGGAGTCTTATTGAGTTTCGAGCCATACGCTGAAACCGCTTGGGTGGCATGATCGTCGGAAAAAATAAACAAAATGTTGGGCCGCTGATCGGCTGCTTGCAACATTCCAGTGAGCCACAGCGTGGCCAACAGCGCCGACCCTTTCGCGACTGAAGCGATCATGAACTTTGCCCTCATCGGTATGTAGAAAAAAAGGCACCCGCCGAAGCGGGTGCCTTCTGAGTCAGTATTACGCTGAACACTCCTATTTGGAGTTCGGCAAACGCTTAACGCTTGCGGCGCGAACCCAACAGGCCGATCATGCTCAGGCCAGCCAACATGATGCTGGAAGGCTCGGGAACGACAGTCAGCGTGAAGTCGTCGACAACTAATGCCTGACCTCCGCCGAGTGGATTGGGTATTCCATCGATCATGGAAAACCGCGAGCGGACCTGCTCCGTGCCTGCGGGTGCAAGGGCTGAAGCCGTATACAATTTGTAATTAAACGGTTGCCCATTTGGAACAAGCAGAGTTGCCAAGACATTGGTGACACTACCGCCAATGACGCTGCCGCCACCATCCAAAAATTCGACGGCCAACTCGGCGCCGGCAACCAGGACATTTGCTTCGCCACCAGCCCATCCGGTGAGAGTATAAATCTTACCGGGTGAAGCAGGAACGTCTTGATAGAGATGGCCCGTTGCTGCTCCATCGTTCAAGTTGCCTGAGAATGGCTTAAAAAACACGGCGCAATCAGGACCTCCACAACCTTCGGGATGAGGTGGATTGGCATTGCCATCGGTGGTTACCGGTGTCGGAGCGGGGCCTGCCCAAGGCTCGGAAGACATTTCATCTGCGTATGGTCCAGTGATGGCGCGAGTGCCCTCGTTGACCCAGCCTTGCGGCTTCGGCAGGAAGAAATCCTCGGGTCCTGGACCAGGAGGGGCGTTGTCAACGATTACGTTTGCTTCAGTCAGGTCAAGATTACCATTAAACAATAGATTTTGGGCATCCGCCGCGTTAACCACGCAGACAATGAAACCCAAAAATAGAGCAACTACCAACATCTTCTTCATTAGAACACCTCCCAATTTGAAAAGTCCATCAATGCGAGCAACGGAAGCACGCGGCATGTACGCTCGCGAAGTAACACCAACCTCTTCTTGTACCAACCAGACGAAAAATCTGTACACCTGAGAAGTAAATGCGAAATTCCTGTAGCCTATGAGCAGCCTGCAAGCGAATGCCAGTCGCCCCTGGCCGCAGCAATTTCCGGTAAGAAGTTTTCCAAGACATCCGGCAACCGCACGTCTTGAAAGCGCTTCCAACCTATCGCTGATCTTAACTGCCTAGAGAACCCAAATCAAGTTGTTTTCGGACCAATTCTAAAAAAATGGCTTTGAGAGACTTTGCGATGGCTTTGGGATTGCCGCTCAGTGACACCGAATCCTCGGATCCTTATGGGGTAGAAGGCTGCATATTAGTAGTAAGTACTTGAATACGGCGAGGCGCAAGTACCGGTCGGTCAACGATCTGACTGGCAGCAAGCTGGCTCGATAGACTCGCTTTACCTAGTGCAAATCATTTGAAAGCGCTTGCAATAGTTTTCCTCGTTCCCTCGATAGATAAAGTGAAAGTTAGCTTCGTTACTCTTTTCTTCCGGTATTTCACTTGGAAAGAGCCTGTCGCTCGGGCGCTCTTATTACCTATGCGCTTTCGACCTTAAAACTAGGTGCAGGCCCAACTCAGGTGTATAATGATGATTTCGATGTCACCATCACGCGGTCGGGCGGATTGGGTCTGATTGGATTCAGGGTGCGCCGAGGAAGCGCCTAGCCGACAATCCCGCAGGCCGTGGGAAATGCGATGGGAATAGCCTGCTTTGCAAACGCAATCGCTGGGCGTTCCCACCGGGTGTCCAGCGTATAACTTTTTGGTGGCAAAAGCTTTACTAACTGAATACGCTTTCATCTTAACAATGGCGACATCGTAAAAAAGTTCGACAACTCTGACTCGATCAGATAACTCACAACCATGGAACGCTAAAAATTAAGAAAGCGCTTGCATAGCGATTCTTTCGGTATATAATTTGACGTTAACACGTCCATTTATCTCTCATCTACAAGTCTGTTCATTTGAGCGTGTATCCGGGATGGAGGCGAATTTCAGAACAAAGGCCAATAGGGCATCCATGTGTGCGGGGGGGTATGAAATCTGCAACATTTTGAATTGAAGTTGGAACTCAATATCTTCGCATCTGAGCCTTTTTGCGGGCAGCAAAGGCTTGGTGCTTTTTAGTGTGTGCCGCGATTTCGTTCTGAATTCCAATGCTTCGCGACGACGCGGAAAACATCCATAGTCGTTGTGCCCGGTGCTTGAGGTGGTGCTCGGGCCTACTCATCAGCTGAATAACTTATTGAACTCTTAGAGGGAGTAACCGATGAAAAAGAACATTTTATTGATCCCAGTGGCATGTGCCCTGGCAATTGTTGGCGTGAGTCAAGTCAATGCCGTGGAACTCTTGGTGAGTGGCGATTTCGAGACACCAGGCGCTGGTGTCGGAGATATACCCGGTTGGACCCTGGAACAGTTCGTGACGGGTTCCGATGAGGAGATTACTACGGCCACACTCACGGGCGGTACAGACATCCAGTTGTGGTTGCTGGCCTTTGCCGGCGGATCACCTTTAGGCCCCTCGCAGGGCAACTTCAACAACGATGGATTACCGGCCGGTAACGTCGATGGCCGAGACTTTCTCATTTGGCAACGCAACTTTGGCCGTACGGACGCATTGCCTGCGGATGGTGATGCCACGAATGACATGGTCGTCAACAGTGATGATCTATCCATTTGGCAATCTAACTATGGCAAAAGCCCCGCTGGGGTCTTTACCAATGCCGTACTTTCGCAAGTTGTACCCGCTGCAGCCGGTGAGACTTACAGCTTCCAGGGAACTTCAACGTTTGAGGACAATTACTCAGGTTTTGTGACGACGCTGGATGCCGAAAGTCCGCACGGTGCCATCCCCTCTCCGACGGTGACTCAGTTCAAGATGGAGTTCCTTAATTCGAGTGGAAACGTGATCGGCGCGCCGACGACTTTCGATCTCCGCACCGAACAAACTTTTCCAGGCTTTCCCATTGTTCACACGCCATTGACCGCAGTGGCACCGGCGGGAACGACCAATGTTCGTGTGGTTGCTGAAGCGCTGAATATGGCGTGGAACGGCAATTCAGCTACGATGGGCGGCGCCCAGTCGGCGTTCTTCAACGATTTTACGCTGACCGATGCGACCAATCCTGGCATGGACCGCCTTACGAACGGGAATTTGGATATTGGAATTCCCGATGCTCTCGACTTCTGGAACGTTGTCACCAATCCCGATCCTAGTGTCAATCCCGAGATCCTGCGTACTCCCATCGCGCCCTGGGCGAATAACACTCCTGGCGGCACTCGCGGGGTTTGGCTCAGCGCTTTCTTTGGCGCCCATCCTAACTTTGAACCTGACCCGGTCGACGGCATCATCTCGCAAACGGTTGAGGCCCAGGCGGGTGCCACGTATACTTTTTCGGGTTGGACGAGATTCGAAGCCGGCTATTCCGGCGGTGTCGACACGATCAACGCCGCCAGCACGGGCTTTTTTGCCGGCATGACGTCTCCAACTCGCACAGAGATTGAGCTCGCGTTTCTCGACATTAACGGAGACGTGATTAGCTCGTCAGTGATTGACGCCAAGGAAGCTCGCCGGCTGCTTAGTCCTACCATGAATGCCAACGATGGCGTCTGGCGGGAGCACGAACTTGAGGCCGTGGCTCCGGCTGGCACGGTTTTTGCGCGGCTCTCCGCTCAAATGATCGAAGGTGTGTTCAACATCGATCCTGGTCAGTCGGCGTTCTTCGACGACTTCTCGCTGATCGGACCAAATGGCGTCCTGATTGCGGGCTTTGCCGCTGTTCCCGAACCTGCGTCACTCCTGGGATTAGTCCTGGGCACGCTGATAATGGGGCTGAAGCGAAATCGTAAGTAGTTTTTTGAAACAACCCAACGTGGGCGATGCTCATGTTGGATTGAGCAACATATGAGCAACAGACTCACAAAGTGCGCTACACAAACTATACGCACACAATTGCATCAAGTACATGACTGTAGGTATGCATGCATAAGATCCCTCGAACGGCTGCAGTCAGCGCA
>JBGTEU010000764.1:0-3040 GCA_041747595.1 Bythopirellula sp. | reverse complement strand
CCGGTGTAGGCCAATTTCTGCTCGATTTTCTTGTCCGCCGGCTTTCTTGTTTCATCGCTCTCGTCATTTTTGGTTTCAAACCTATCCTCATTGGCAGCAACCAGAATCACAGCGTCATCTTCTTGAGTCCCCATAGCGGATAGCACTGCCTCGCCGGTCGCTTTGAGATCGACTACTTGCGCGGCTCGTGACTTCTCGCTACTCTGATCCGTCGAATCAACCGCCACGCTTGCCGACACAACACCCAAGAGAGCAACAGCCAACACGGCAGGTTTCGCAAACGACGCAACAGTCATGGCAACAGTCCCTTGATGAGCTAAGTGAAGAACTTGAGTTGAAATAGTGGTCGAAATTTTCGCGCCACTCGCGGTCCACGCCGACGCCCCAGACACCGTTAGGCCCACCAATTGCGGAGTGACCGCAGCTGCAGCCGACTTAACGGGCACGGTCATCGCACCCATCGCGAGTGACAAGCTCACGCCGCGGCGAATCATGCGATGGCGGAGCAACTGCCGGCCGCGAGCCAAGCGGCCTTTGACGGCTTCCAACGTGCAACCGAGCTCCTCGGCAATCGCCCGACGTGTTTTGCCTTCCAAATAGCACAGCACAAGCGGCTGCTGGTATTGCTGCGGCAATGTGTGCAATTCTTCCAACAGCACCGAGCGCTGTTCATGCTGCTCGATGGCTTTGAGTTTCTCGTCGACCATCGAAAGCTCGTCGGCGACGAATTCGACGAGCGGCTTGCGCTTGGCGGCGAGCCTGGAACGCAATGCCGTGCGATAGGCCACGCGGTACAGCCAGCCGCACAGCGAATCGCAGGAGCGAATCGAGCGGGCCCGTTTTGCGAGGATGAAAAACGTGGCTTGGAAGGCGTCTTCGATTTCGTGGTGCTGGCGCAGCACCTGCCAGCACACCGTCCAAACAAGCCGGCCATGTTTTTCGACCAACTCGGCAAACGCTTCTTCGTCCCCATGCCGGGAAAATCGCATGAGCAACTCCCCATCGGTCGTGGGAATGCGGGGAATCAGCGTGGCGACGGCAGGATTTTTGAGGGTTCGTTCCATGGGGCTCCTATTAGAATTAGAGCCGCCCCAGCCCCCGAACGGACCGCCGAATCCGAGAAAAATGCACGATAATTCTTCGAAAGTCACTGGCGACGCGTGGCGTACGCCAGCATCGCCAGTGTGAAGAGTATCATCGTGCCTGGTTCGGGAACATTGGCGATCCGCAGCAAGCCGTTGGTGGAGAGCTGCGACGTGACCCATTGGAGGTCGCCATCGAGATCGGGGAGTTGCAGGTCGAAATCTCCCACCATATCGCCCGCAGTGAGCAGCTGGAATTGGTCCCCCGCTTGCGGGACGTAGCCGTCGATGAATTGCAGGTTGATCGTGCCTCCCGCGAAGAGTGTGCCGTCGACCACAATCGTGTCGAACTGGCCGGGACTCGTGCCGGCGATTTCCAACAACAGCGAACCGCTGTTCATGGTGACGTCGCCCAAAAAGTGTGACGAGCCGGGGCTGTTGCCGGGCGAGATCACGCCGCCGTTGTTGACGAGATCGAATTCCACGACGTCGGCATTGAGTGTGCCCCCCGTGAAGTTCATGCTGCCTGCGTCGGATTTGCTCAAACGTGGAGTGTCCAGCACCCCGCCACTGAAGTTGTAAGTGCCGATCCCGATGTCGACCCCCTCAGTTCCGAGGACGCGCACCGTGCCGTCCTGGTGGACGACCTGCGCGCGGCCAGGTCCAAGTTCCAGTGCATCGGTGACTTCAATCCATCCACTGGTGACCTGAAGTGAGGCCATAGGTGCATCGTCGTCGGTGCCGATGCGAAGCCGGCCAGCCTTTTGTCCAACGGCATCGACCGTGGCGGTGCCGAGATTGATATGCACTTCGTCCACGCGTGACGGCTCCCAGCGGTAGGTCCAGTTATTCCAGTCGGCGTAGCGCCCCTGACCTGCGAATTCCAAAGGGCCAATGGCTTTGAACGCGGCGAGGTCGTTGAGGTATTCTTCGAGGTCGGTGTAGCCATCGTTGTCGAAGTCGCCGTTGTTGTTGGCTACGTGGGGATCGGTGCCGTGCTTGATTTCCCACCAGTCGGGGATACCGTCACCGTCGGAATCGTGATCCGGGGTCAGGTTATTGGGATTGAGGTTGGGATACCCGGCATTGGGGAGGCCGAGGTCGCTTTCGCGCTCAATGCGGCGACCAGTGCGACTGAGCACTTGGTCGTGTATCAGTTGATTGACGGCATCGCGGGCCCAGGGGGTGGCACCGAACTCTTCGAGTACGCGAGTGTAGGCCGCGGCGGGGCTGCCCGATTGCCAAACGTCGGCGGCGTGAAAGGGATCGTCGTACCAATTGTATTGGCTGCTGACGACCTGCTGATTGGACTGGGCTTGCGCGCGGGTGTAGACGATGGGGTTGTCCTGCGTATCGCTGTCGCGGTCGAGGGCGTTCACGCCGTACCACAGATCATAGTTCTGGGTGCGGCCACCGGTCATCATGGGGCGGCCGCCGCTACCGCCAGGTTGCGAACCGACATTGGAGATGTACGTATTGCCGTCGAAATTGGCGCGCCAGTTGGGGTTCACGTTCGTTTCCGATTCGCCAGCCAGGAAGCCATTGTGGTAGTTGTAGACGACGTTGTCGCGCCAGTCGATGATTTCCGAGCGGGCCTTGGGGTTACGCGTTTGGTTGTGGGCGAACATATTGTGGTGGAACGACAGCTTGCCGGCCGCTCCGCCGGTAGGTGACTGGATCAGCCCGCCTGTCGAGTGGCTGATCAACCCGAACGACACGGAGCTATACTGCAAGGTGACTTCGTCGGCTTGCAGATCGAAGCCGCCGTCGGTGCTGAACTCTGCGGAGATGTGGTCGTAGATCACCCGCTGAGCGTTCTCGTTGGTGTTGATGGAATCGTGATTGCTGCCGGCGGCCTTACCGGGGCGAAAGCGCATGTGGCGGACAATCACGTCGTCGCTGCCGACGGAGAACTGGGCCCCGCGGATGCCGATCCCGCCGGGCGCGGTTTGTCCGGC
>JBGTEU010000763.1:0-2895 GCA_041747595.1 Bythopirellula sp. | reverse complement strand
TATTCGGTTTGCTGGTTCCCACGATCGTGCCCTCCACGACGGCGTATTCCGCCTTGCCGCCACGAACGGTCCAGCCGTCGAGCGTCTTACCATTGAACAGCGGTGCAAAGCCTGCTTCACCGCCATCCTTTTCATCGTTGGGCACTGCTTCATTGGGCTCACCTTCATTCGGGAGTAGCCGCACCATGATATTGCGATAATGAACTTCGCTGCCGGGATCGTGGCCTTGAATGGCCAGCGTGCCGTGAGAAAGAACTTTGCCTTCGCTGCCCGCGGGGCGTTCGGGGTTGTCCGGCTCCGTATAGTCGGTCGTCACCTTGCCATTGACCTTGATGATGACCCGCTTGCCCCGGACGATCACGTGCTGCGTGAACCACTCGTTATCTTTGGCGGGCGAGTCGTTCATCACGTCGGCAATATTGTAGATGCCACCGGTACGGCGCGGATCGGTGTGCGAGTTGGCGACCTGCGCTTCCAATCCCGTGGCAAGCCAACCGTCGGACTGCGGCTTGGTGTGAAAGAACATTCCCGAATTCGCACCGGGTTTGGTGAGTATGTCGCACTTCCACTCGAAGTTGGTGAAGTCGTGATTGGCGACCGGACCGGTATAAAACAGATGCCCGCGGTCCCCTTTGACCACCAGGACGCCGTCGACGACTTGAAAGGTCTCGGGATTCTCGGGCGCTTCCCAGCCCTCCAAATCCTTGCCGTTGAAGATGCTGATCCACTCGCCCTCGGGTGCTTCTTGAGCCGTGAGCGCTGAGCCGACGAGCGCGACGTAACCAACAAGAAAAAATGCGAAATGGGGAATTGAACGGTAGATGCGATTTGCAAGCGAGCCCATGGCGATCCTGTTTTTCGAGGTCTATTCTTTATCGAGAACCGTGCCGCCACCGGAGCAGACCCGCACCAGATAACAGCAATACCATCATAGAGTTGGTGGGCTCGGGAACGCTAGTGATGGCGGCCATTATTGGGCTCAAATGATATTGAGCTTGCCACAATGCAAGATCTTCGCTTCCCACGGTGCCGTTGCCGCTGGCGTCGCCATTGCTGTTATTGGTTTGTCCACAAAGGAGGTTAGGGGAAATAAGCCGCGGTGGCGAACGGGGTGCCTTGTTGATCCTTGTCCGACAACAAAGGATTCTTTGATGGCCACTCGATGGCAAGTTGGGAGTCGTTCCAGAGGATCGTCTCTTGGCCCGTGGGGTCGTAATAGTCGGTGCAATGGTAGGCAAAATCCGCCTCGGCACTCGTCACGCAAAATCCGTGGGCGAACCCGGGGGGGATGTAAATCTGCCGATGGACGCGATCATCGAGAGTCACCGCCGCCCAACAGCCGAAGGTTTTAGAACTCTGGCGCACGTCGACCACCACGTCGAGCACTTCGCCGCGAACCACATAACACAACTTGCCCTGGGGACGCTGGAGTTGGTAATGGAGCCCGCGCACAACGTCTTGCCGCGAGCGTGACAAGTTTTGCTGAACGAAGTGAGAAGCAATTCCCAGTTCTTCGTAGTGCTGCTGCTGGTACGACTCGAGAAAAAACCCGCGATCGTCACCGAACACTTTCGGCTCGATGACGACAATCCCGGCGAGTTCCTGGGGAGATAATCGCATGGCTCTGTTCTTGTCCCGCTAACAGTCGAGAGTTTGCAGCGACGAGCCCGAACCGTTCCGCGACGAAACTTTCAGGCCCACCTGCTTGCCGGAGAGAATCGATTCGTGGCTCCAGAGATAGGCCCACAACCCATAGCGGCCCGCGGGATGGATGCCGACTCCCTCGAGCCAGGAGTTGATAGTGCGCAAATTCTGCTTCCGATTCAAATCGTAAATCGGGTACGCGTAGCGGATATCCATCGTGTCGGTGAGGATGATTTTGTCCTGCTGCTTGAGAATCCCCGTGCGGCGCAGGTCCTCAATAACCCGGTCGACAATATTGGACTTATCGAGCGGGGCCCAAGGGGAATAAGCCACCTCGGCCGAGATCGCCGATTTGTTCTCCGGCACCAGGCCCTGGCCCATATTATGCGGAAAGCTGATGCGGAAGAACGAAATCTCGGGCTCGGGGTAGTGAATCCAGTGGCTCGGCGAAATCTCCGGCCGGTCGATCCCCAGATTCACGACAAAGATGCTGTTTGCTTTTAAATCCTCGGCGGCCTGGCGAACTTCGGGCGGCGCTTGGGGGATGATCTTGATGAGATCCGGCACCGGAATGGTGCTGATGATGGTCTCGTATTCCATGCGGGACTCGCCGTCGTTGAATTCCACGGTGCGGCGGTCGGTGTCGATACACGTCGCGCGATGGTTAACAAACGCGTTCGGAACGCTAAGAGCCATCCCCTCGGGAAGGGCACCGTAGCCCGTGCCGTGATTGGGGTAGCGGAATTTCGCGTTCGTTCCCGCGTTGGATTGCGTGCTGATGACCGCCCCGCGGAGGACGTGCCAAATGTTGGTCTCGGGCACGCGGTTGTTCGTCCAATCGCATGTCATTTCCGCGGGATCGACGGTCCAAAATTTTTGGCTGTAAGGAATCAAGAACGTGTCGGCAAAGCCCTTGCCAATGTTGTGGTTGATCCACTGGCGGTAGTTTTCGGACTCGGCGTTCTTGTCACGGCGGAAGTAGTGCCACAGGCATTGCAGCCGCAGTCGCAGCGGCAGACCCGCCGTGTTGATTTGAAAAGGGTAGGGGGTGTAAGTGCCGTGCGAGTAGACCATCGCGTGCCGTCGTCGATGATCGAACTTGACGTTCCACTTGGCGAGTTGATCGAGCAACGATTCCTGCTCGGTTTGCAGGACGTGGATTCCATAGTCGAACGAGAAGCCGTCGATCTGCTTGGAGCTTGCCACGCCCCCCAGCACGGGCGCGGCTTCATAGACGGCCGCGCCAGAGAA
>JBGTEU010000762.1:0-6523 GCA_041747595.1 Bythopirellula sp. | reverse complement strand
GGCATCGACCGGCCAGATTCCCAATCGATCAGCGCCTTTTCCGATACAGACGCCTTCATCGCAGCGTCGGTCGTGCCTTGGCCGGCTGTTGTCCGAGCCCATCGAAGGACTGCAGGGTTAACGTCGATAGAAAAGCTGCTTGAAGCCATTGTCACGTTCAATAAATGAGTCAAAGATTCCCGAATTATTATCGGCAGCACTCACCAAATTCGCTAGATGCGCTCGACGGAATCAAGCATTCTTTTGTTGCATTATAGCCCGAAATCCCATAATAACGGGTGCAATCATTCGGGAGGTCGGAATGCGGCTCGTTTCTTGCAGGCCGTGGCAATCCGATTTTGAAACGTCTGCGAACCGCTGTTGTGTGCGACACCTCATGCGACGCATATTCGCCGGCCGAGATTTTCGTAATACTTCTTGATCTCCGCGTGCTTCGATTTGAAGTGGTACGAATAAGCCATGGCGTTCCATGCTCGGTGATTGCGACGATGGGCAGATGGGTCGCCGCGATCATACCGGAATCGGCACGTCACGGAAAGAAAGCCCCTGAGCTGGTTCCCCGCCCCCGCGGGATGACGGGAGTGCGGGGCTAACGCCGCCTGGCTATTCACTGCCGCCACGTCGTGGATGAGAAAGACGACCGAAGAGAATAGCTCTCAGCCGTCAGCGATTAGCTCTCAGCCAGACAAGAGGTAAGAACCCAATGTCGAGAGCCCGGAGCCGGAGTTCATCTGGCCATCGTCCACAGTCCCACAGTCCGTATTCTTCCGCTGAAAGCTGATAGCCAATAGCTGACAGCCATTTTTCAAGTGGCCTAAAAATAGTTGTAGCGGCGCGATTTTAAATCGCGATAATGGTGGAAAATAGCCGTTAGCCTTCAGCGATACGCCCGGTTCATTCGCGGCGGCGCTGTGATCGCGGCAATGTTTTTTAGCCACTAGAGATTGTAGGCCGGAACAAGCCGTGCGCAGTTCCGGCAATGAACCCATAAAGCGCCGGAACTCGCTCCACTCGGTCCGGCCTACGGCGGCGCTCGCGGTGCGCGCCGATTCGAATCGGACCCAGGCGCGTGATTTGTAAAACGCGCGTGCCAAGTTGACCGTCTTGACCGTCTTGACCAAGTTGACCGTCTTGAAACGAGACTGGCCCATTGTCCCGCAGTCCCAGCGTCCCGCAGTCCCATCGTCCCATTCGTCACGGCAGATTGAGGAACTCGTTGTTCTCGATCATTTCGCGGATCTTCGTCACGGCAATGGCGCGCGTGCGGGGAATGCCGTCGGGTTGGTAGTTCTTGAGGTTCTTCGAGCCCTTGATTTCATCGAGGTTGTAAATCGCCAATACGCGGTAATCCAAGCTTTCGTGCTCCAGCCACCGCACCAAATCCAAGACCACCCCCTGCTTCAATTCCTCGCGGGTCGTGCCGATTTGCTCGGCCGAAAAGCCGCGAACCATCGCCATCAGGTCCTCTCCCGCCTCGTTACCGCGGACGTTGATGAAATCCTCGCGGAGCTTTTCCGCCACCCGCGGACTGCGTGCGATGGCTTGCCGCATTTCAGCAATGTGGGCTCGCCAAGAGGAATTTTGATCGCTGTCGTTGAGAGTCTTGATGAACGGCTCGAATTCGCCGATGTAAAGACTCGCTTCAGCAGACAGGCTGCGCGTCTCTCGGTTGGAATCCTTGGCGTCGTTGAGCTCGAGAATCCGTAAGTTGACGGGTTGGCCGACGGGGAGTTCTTCGTCGAGCCTTTCTCGCGCGCGGCGTCCCAATGAGCTCACGTCGTCCTTTTCAATCCACTTGGGCCATTCCGCCGTCGTCTGAACTTCGGTGTCGACGCCGCTCACCGTTTTCCAGACCGCTGGCGATGTGAAGCTTTCCTCGCTGCCGTCCACGCCGCGCCATGTAATCTTGCCACTGGTGAGATACCAAATCACCTCCACTGCGGCGGACTCCTTTTCATAATCCATGCCGGGAACGAACACTCGATGCACTTCCACGACCAAACTCGCCGAGTTATCCAAATCAAACTCGCGCAAGTCCTCGCCGACTTTCAGCACCAGGCGGCTTCCGCGGTGAGAAGCATTCAACTGCAACCGGCCGTAGCTCAACTCCAGCGGCAATCGCATATCCCCGGTGCCGTCGGCGAGCTCCGCCGCAGGAAGCGTAAATTGCGTACCCCCGAAAACGTACAGACTCACGTTATCCAACCCCATGAGCGTGCGATATTTCGGCAGAACGAGTAACGTGTCGCCCGCATTGATGGCCGACCGCGGCGCTAATCGCAGCCACTCGTTGCTGTCGGGCAAATAGCGTAGAACCACGTCGTTGTTGCCAGGATAGACGCCCAACTGCACGGGTCCCTCGGGCTCAGCAGGAACGTCCTGAGCACTTTCGTCGCTGGCGGTTTCCCCTTCGATGCCCAGAGGATCTCCGGGAATAGTGGCAGCAGTCGTCGTCTCTTCCAGGTTTTCCGGATCAAGATTTTCGATCGGACCATCGTTCATCGGACCCTGGGGTGGCAAGGGCACTCCCACATCGGCCGCGGCCAACGCATCGTCTGATTTGTCAAAACTCTGCAAGTCAGCATCACCGCTTGCTATTGGCTCTGCGGCGTTTTCCGCGATGCCCCCCGTTGTGGTGTCGGCGATAGGTTCCTCAGTGACGTTTGCTGGTTGATCGCCGGCCGGTTGCTCGGAAAGGGGCGCCTGATCTTCAAAAGGAGCCGGTGCCGCATCTTCCGGTTCAAGAGTTGGCTCGGCACTTTCGTTGGCCTCTTCCGAGGGAGTGTCGATCTGAACGTCAAACTGATTCTCGTCGATGGCATCCGCCACTTGTTGTGGTACTTGTGTCTCTTCAAAAGAACCGGAAACCAGGTACGCCGTGATGCCTCCCATAATCAAGAGCACCGCTGCGGTGGCCCAACGTTGCCCCCGTCGCTTGTGATCCGCCGCCACGCGCAAATAGTCGGGGACTGTAACCTCTGCTGAAGCGGGCGTGGCCACTGGAGCGGCAGGAATGGGCTGTGGTGTCACGCTCGCCTGCGACGGGGTGGCCGCTGCATTAACCGCCGCTTCATTAGTCCTAGTCAGGGGGGCATGCGCCGATTCGATCCGCAGCTTCTCGCCGCTCTCCACGCGCTGGGGCAACTCGTACATGCGTCGCCGTGCTTGGGGATCGATTTCCGCTGGTTCGCCCAACACCATCGTAAGTACGTGGTGGCAGGAAGTGACTTCGGCCAAGTGCATGTCGGCGGTCAAGCCGGAATCGAGGCAAACCCGCTCGAACTCGGCGACGTGCTCGGGGGGCATCGTGTTGTCGAGGTATTCCGCGACCGAATTGGCATCGGACGCCGGATCGGGATTCAAGACGTCGTCATCTTCACCCGCAATTACTTCGGGGGCACCCAAGCGGAGCCGTCGCACTGTATCACGGGAGCGGTGGATCAACTCGGCGGCAAAATCGCTCGCTTCGATCTTCTTGCCCAACTCTTCGTGATCGGACGGATCAAGAATATCATCCATGTACGCCAATAGGGTGCGCAAAGTAAGTCGCATCGGTAACCTCGGCAAAAAACCTTGGCGGCCCCGTAATCAAGAGGATCCGCTTCAAGGTTAATAGTGCCGAGCGAGGCGGCTTTTCGTGCAAGAAAATCTCGAAATCACCAGGATTTGTCACAACCTGCGGCGCAAGTCGCGGTTCCAACGCGACTTAGGCTAGATTTATCTCTTACGATAGGGGAATGCCAAGAGCACGAACACCGAAGCCCCCAGTTGAAAACTGGCCACCAGAAGCGGATGCAAAGTCGGCGCCGAGTGTGGAAAAGAATGCGTCGAGAGCGCTGCGCTCGGCTCCCAGCCATCGGCGGTTCGCACCCACGCAAGCGGCGAACCTCGCTCAGCTTGTGCGTGTTCCCAGTGACTTAGCAGGCCACTAATGGCAGCCACAACGGCAATGATGGCGAGCGAACGAAGCACGGGGCGTGCCTCCAAGGGACAAGAAGAAGCGAGACCGCAACGACGGCGACCTTGGCATGGCCAATTCGCAATGCTCGTTCCAAGCGACTGAATGCCACTTTTCCCCGAGAAATTCGCAGGCTCTTCTTCTTGGCGTTGCTCAAATGCAACGGGAGCGTTGTCTTGCGACAACGTGCGAAGAAGGAATAGCGACCCGAGAAATCAATGCGCCGGGCTTGCGAGTCGCGAGAACGGAAACTTGACGCCGCGGGCGCATTCGGCACTACCAAGCAACTCGCGTTCCAATGCACGACACACGACAAACGTGCAAATCACAAAGCTTTTTTCGCAAAACTTTTTGTCGTGCGCACTTTTGCGAGTAAAATCAAATAGCTCCTCTTTGTTTTCTTATCCGTTTCAATTCACTCCCCATGTCTCATCTACTCAGAGAACGATTGCAGCGCACGCGCCGCGAGGCCGAGGGTTATCTCGAACTCGGCATGCCCTCCCATGCGCTGCGTAGCTTGCAGCGGCAAGGCAAGATCGTTCACGGCGATGCGCGGGGTTGCTATCTGTTGGGCGAATCTTTGCGTGAGCTGGGGCGTCACCGCGAAGCGATTTTCCCTTTGCGGCGAAGCTTGGAATTAATCCCCGATGATATCCATGTTTGGATGGCGCTCGGCTGGTGCTACAAGCGGATAGGGGACATTTCCAAGGCGATTGATGCGCTCGAACGGGCGCTTTACATCGAACCGGGCGATGCGACGCTTCATTACAACTTGGCCTGCTACTGGAGCCTGGCCCGTGATCGTCGGCAAGCATTACGTTCACTCGCCCGAGCGCTAAACATCGACGGCAACTTCCGCGACTTCATCGCCCACGAGCCCGATTTCGATCCGCTGCGAAACGACCCGCTGTTTAAGAATATTGTCGGGGTATTGGATTAGATCGGCGTCTTGTAGTTACATCCGTTGAAACACCAGCGTCGCGTTCGTGCCGCCGAAGCCAAAGCTATTCGAGAGCGCGCAATCCATTCTTGCGTTGTCGATCCGCTCGCGGACAATCGGCATGTCGGCCATCTCGGGATCGAGATTCTGGATGTGGGCCGACTCGCAAATGAAATTCCCCTGCATCATGAGCAGCGTGTAAATCGCTTCGTGTACGCCCGCGGCACCGAGCGAATGGCCGGTGAGCGATTTGGTCGCGGAGATCGGCGGGCATTTCTCGCCGAATACTTCGCGCAGCGCGCCAATCTCTTTCAAATCCCCCACGGGCGTTGAAGTCGCGTGGGGATTGATGTAATCCAAAGGTGCATGAACCTCTTCCATGGCCATCCGCATGCAGCGCACGGCACCCTCGCCCGAGGGTTCGACCATGCTGAAGCCATCGGAAGACGCGCCGTAGCCGACCAGTTCCGCGATGATCTTGGCCCCACGCGCTTTTGCGTACTCTAGCTCTTCCAAAACCAAGATTCCGCCGCCGCCCGAAATCACAAAGCCATCGCGATCTACGTCGTAGGCTCGCGAAGCGGTGGCTGGTGTGTCGTTGTATTTGCTCGACATGGCCCCCATGCCGTCGAACAACACCGACAGCGTCCAATCGAGTTCCTCGCCACCACCGGTGATCATCACGTCCTGCTTGCCCCATTGGATCAACTCGGCGGCGTTGCCGATGCAGTGCGAGGATGTGGCACAAGCGGAGCTGATCGAATAATTCCAGCCACGAATACCAAAATGCGTCGATAGTACCGCAGAGCAGGTGCTCGACATAGACTTGGGGACCCCCGTGGGCCGCACCTTCTTGGCACCTTTTTCGCGCGTGATGTCGGCCGCGCCGACGATGATTTTTGTGGACGGCCCGCCAGAACCGACAATCAGGCCGGTCCGTTCGTTCTTGATATCCTTCTCTTTGAGCCCCGATTGGCGGAGGGCTTCCTCCATGGCAATGAAGGTGTACGCCGCCGCGTCTCCCATGAAGCGCCGCGTCTTGGCGTCGATGGCCGCCTCGAGATCGATTTTGAGACTTCCTTCGACCTGACTTCGGAAACCGAGCTCCGCATATTTCGGCGCGGCGACGATGCCACTTCTGGCGGACTTGAGCGATGCTGTCACCTCTTCGGCATTGTTGCCAATGCTCGATACGATTCCCAACCCCGTAACTACAACGCGCCGTTTCATCTTTTTCCTTATTCGACTTGCCGTCGATCAGAGCGAACTGGTGTCTTCAAACAAACCCACGCGCAATCCCCGCGCCTCGTAAATGGGCTTGCCATCGACCTGCATGATGCCGTCGCCGATGCCCAGCACCAACCGCCGTGTGATGACTCGCTTCATTTCAACGCGGTACGTGACCAACTTGGAATCGGGCAGCACCATCCCGGTGAACTTCACTTCGCCGACACCCAGCGCGCGACCTTTGCCCTTGTTGCCTTGCCAACCCAGGTGAAACCCGACCAACTGCCACATCGCATCCAGCCCCAAACAACCGGGCATGACCGGATCGGTTTCAAAGTGACATTGAAAGAACCACAGATCGGGATCGATATCCAACTCCGCTTCGATGTGACCCAAGC
>JBGTEU010000761.1:0-4033 GCA_041747595.1 Bythopirellula sp. | reverse complement strand
GCATTTTTTGCTCCAGTTGTATGGGCTGCTGCATTGCTCGCTTGCAAGATATCTATCTTATGCGCGGCCGTGGAGTCGGCGTCCTAATACTGTGCTTATGGCCATCTCGCGCAAGCTTGCAGACGATCACAAGCACTATGCCGGCAGGATTGCAGGCTCACTGGCGTCGCGTCGACAAATGACTTCCTCACCAACATTTCCCACGGAGTACACTTACTATAACGATATAGCGATAGATCACTTAGCGCCATTGCTACTCCAACAACAGCGCTACTTAATCGGTGTTGCCTCTGCAGCCTCCGGCGCTATGTTTGCGGATCGTGAGATGAAGCAAATACTGGCTCAACTGCTTATCTCGCAGCGTAAGTACGCTGACGTCCTGGAGGAGTTAATCACGCGCAGCGACAAGGGTCTTGCACTGCCCGCACCAGCGATCAAAACCATCGAAAGTTCTCCAACGCGGATAAATTACTTTGGTTCGGCATCGTCGGAACCACAGACTGCTGCGTGAAA
Source organism: Bythopirellula sp. (assembly GCA_041747595.1). Taxonomy (GTDB): domain Bacteria; phylum Planctomycetota; class Planctomycetia; order Pirellulales; family Lacipirellulaceae; genus Bythopirellula. The sequence goes on along the minus strand of JBGTEU010000761.1, from coordinate 3,520 downwards.
CACACGTGCCGTTCAAATGGAATCGTCACTTTGATCAACGCCTTGCTCGGTAATAAATTGGATTTCCCCCATGACGATCTTACGAGTCTTTGAAACGGCATCTCGAATGGACCGTGTAGGGATTACCATGACAAGAGCTGGCTTAATTCTCGTTCTCTTGTGGATCGGCGGATTAAATGTCTTCAAATACGAGGCGGAGGGCATTGTTCCATTTGTTGCGAACAGCCCTTTTATGAGCTTCTTTCTCGCGGACCCTGAGAACTATCATTCGCACAAGAATCCCGAGGGAGCACTCGTGCCGGAGAACCGGGCTTGGCACGAGCGGAATCGCACGTACTTATTCGCGTACGGCCTAGGAAGCGTGATCGTCTTATACGGATTGATGCTGTGCGCGAATCCATGGCTTCCTCAAGTCGCGGCTATAGGAAGCTTTTTTGTCTTCATCATGTCGTTAGTCACACTGTCGTTTTTGATCATGACGCCAGAATGCTGGGTGCCTGCACTCGGGGACGAGCAGCACGGTTTTCCCTACCTCAGCGGTGCCGGACGACTGGTCGTTAAGGACGCGATCATGATGGGCGCGGCTGTGGTGACGATGGCAGATTCAGCGAAGTCTTACTTAAGACGGCGCGAATGGTGACCTTTTCCACAGGAGTCACTCTTCAGAATCTGGCAACTCGTAGAGTTGCTTAATATCGGCGTCCCGCAGCGCATGGTTGAAAATCGCCAGTTCGTCGAGGCGGCCATCCCACATGTTGAAATCAAGTTCCTCGGGTCCCGTGCCAAGCAGATTCAGTTTCGTGCCGATCCCAAGGGCTTTTATTCTTTTGTCGCGATGGAGTTCTCGATAAGGCTGTGAGTCGACTTCAACGCCATTGCGGTAGAGACGCAATGTGGTACCGTCGGCTACAAAGGCAACGTGATGCCAAGTATTGAGTGGGAGCGGAACTTTGTCGCGAATGATGATTTCCTTACCGCTGCGGTCGAGAATATGGGCTTCGAGTTCTCCGCTATCCTGGTAGAGCCCGAAGTGAAACTGACCATGATGCTCGTCGCCGCCAGCCCAGTTCTTGGCAATGCTGGCCCAACGAGGCCTTGAACGGGCGTAAACCCAAGCGACCACACTCAGCGTGTCTCCTTCGGCCTGGGGATAATCGCTTGCTGAAGCGTATGTCTGCTGCGCGGGTCCACCCAGTGTCAAAGCGGCACCCACTTTGCCCGTCGTCCAGACCGACGAGTTCCCACGGCCGAGATGGATCGTTGCATCCGCACCGCTAACCGACGAATCAATGAGCTGTGTTCCATCGCTAGCGGGTTCCATGCGGTAGTAGACCGCGGGTTTCATCATAAGGATAGCCTGCGCATAGGAGCCCGCTTCCTCGCGGAGGCTTCGCAGAAATTGCTGTTTGTCCAGATCAATCCCCGACGGCATTCCCGTGAGAAAGTCGACTCGTGCCGCCTCGCCGGTGACCAATCGCAACATTTCCGCGGTTTTGCTTTTGTCGCCATGCAAGTCGATGAGCACCTCCCCCTGAAACACGTGGACCTCTGATTCCTTGTCCCGAACTGCCTGGACGGCGAAGTCCGTTCCCAGGTCGATCACCGTCGCGCCGGGCGTTTCGATTTTAAAGCCTGTGGCCGACTCGGGAATGTGTGCGGCGACTTGCCCATCTTCAAGACGAACGCAACTATCGTCGACCAACTCAAAGGTGGCGGGCGCTCGCAAGACGAGAACGGCTCCCGAACCGTACTCGATTTCCACGAGGCCAGATAGGAGTTTATACGGTCCCCGACGCAGTCGAACGCCTTCCGTGGGAATCGCTTCGCCATTCACGCCATAATCGAAGCGGGCACCGACGTCCCTGCTGAGCAGAGCCGTTTCCGCGCCTCGATAGGGTGGTTGTTCTCGATTAGCGGCGAGCACTCCAAGTCCGACGGCCACGATCAGCAGACTTGCCGCTGCGGCCCAGGTGAACAGCGTCCGGACTCTGATGCGTCGATGTTGACTTCGTGGAACGTGGGAATCGTTGGATTGGTCCGCGGGTGCCGACAAGGCGGTCAGAAGGCCATGCTCCGAGCGGAGAAGAGCGTGCATCTGGCAGTAATCGAGATATCGGCGTCTCAATATCCGATCGGCTTCGATTATCGCGCCCAATTGTTGATGGTCCGATGGGCTCAATCCTACTTCGGTCAATTGGCCGAGGAGGCGTTCAAAATCAAGATGTTGAGAGTGGTCCTTCATCATGCGGTTTCCGGGTTAACATCTCTCTGCACGCAATCGATCAACCATTTGCGGGCTCGGAACAGAATCTGATAGATCGTGTTTTCATTACGATTTAGTTTCTGAGCCATGTCGCACACCTTCGCTTCATCAGAGTATCTGAGTCGAATCGCCTCACGGGAACGAGCAGGCATTTGTGCGAGGCATTTTTCCAACGCGGTCGCGCGTTGCTCGTGGGTTTCGTCGACTTCTTTAGCCTCGCAGGCGAGCATGGACAACAATTCGTCGCTGTAGAGGACTTTGTCGCGAATTTTCTTTTGCCGATGAGCCATGTACTGAAAATGTGCTATGCGGAACGCCCACGCCTTGAAATTCGAGCCGGGCTTAAACTGGTTCCACTGCTTCCACAACACGATGTTCGCCTCTTGCAAGACATCATTGGCAGCATCGGGGTCTCCCGACAGCGATAAAATGTACCCGTAGAGCCGCCCTTGATATTGTGTCATGAGCTCAACGAAGTCGCGAGTGACGCCTGGATCATAAACTGCCATGGCATTGATATCCTCACTAAGCAGAGAACAAACGGTTCTCGAATCTTACGGCAAATCGCAAAGTAAATGGTGAGTGACCCGAAGGAGCGTCACTTGCGGTCTTCCGTCAGATTCGCCGCCGCAGTGATTGCCAGCACTCCATTCTCCATAAGATCCAGTCGCCATAGTCACCTAAATTCCGTTCAAGATGCGAATAAGACCAAAATAAATCTTCAATTCGTAAGATTCGTACTTCGGCTGCTATACACTAGGGTTAGCAAGTAGCGATCGTCAAGAATCAAGTCCGAACGTCGCAAGCACGCGTTTGCAACTATTAAGGTGCCTCCAATGGGAGGTAATTGGGCAGAGCCTGCCGCGTTACTTCTTTCTTTTCAAATCTTATCCTAGGCGCCGTCGGCAACGGCTGTTCGTTGAGTGATTTGAGTACTGGTTGATTTAGTACTGGGCGGCACTCCATATCTCTTGCAGTGTCTTGCCATGCCACACTGGCATAATGTTTCGATTATCTATTTTCTGGGGGAGAACGTGTAATGAAGAAATGTTTTATTACAAGCATTGCTCTGCTGTTAGCGCTTTTGGTAGCGAGCCCAGCTTGTTTGGCAGTAGTTAAAGACTTCGATGGTGACACAGACTTCGATTTCCTTACCGGGGCCAACTGGAATGATGGCCTTGGCGCTGACGACGACACCGTGCCTGGCCCTGACGACGAGGCAATGATTCACGACGGCTTTACCGGTGCTAGCGCAGT
>JBGTEU010000760.1:0-4568 GCA_041747595.1 Bythopirellula sp. | reverse complement strand
GGTAGGGTATCAGGTATGCGAGCCACGCTCATGGGTTGATATATTACGATCAACTTGCACCGAACGGTTTCGGGTGCCACGACACATTCGGATAATCCCTCATGAAATAGCTCGCGAATCTTTGGATTAAAATCTTGACCTGCATGGTCTATCCACGGCCAATGAAAGCAGCCGCAGCGCAATCCGAGCCGTGAGGACGCCCGAATCATATTGATGTTAGAAGATGTCGTGCCCCCTCGAAACGCGTAATCCGATACAAATAAAATGTCGTAGTTTGGTTCTATCTTTGCAGGTCTGCAGATGTTGGGCACCGGAAAACGTCGCTCACCTGTCCGCATGACCAGATCTGGTTGCGAACTGCTAATTTCGGAACGATGCCAGTGTCCATAGGAGTCTCGATATTCGCGCCGGACGCCATAAACCAGCGTTGACAAACCTATTTCTTTCTGCGCGCTGAGAGATTCATCCCGCACAAGATAGAATGCAAGCGGGACATCGGGTGATACAATTTGCTTGGGGCATTGTTTGAGTAGCAGAAGGCGTCGGTAAAACTCATTGTCGGCCCCTAATCGAACTTCATCCCAGCCTCCCAATTCAACAATCTGGTCTCTTCTAATCATCACAGATGCTATTGACTCGATGAGAGTGGCGCCATCAGCTGGCTTGACCCTCACTCGCATAGAAGGATAGACGCGAGCCAGCTTGGTCGTGTTGACGACGCCCTCCCCTCTGATGAGTTGCAATGCTTGCAAAGCCAATTTTTGTGGGTGCGACCAGTCATCCCCGTCGTGAACCGTGACCAAATCGCCCGTCGCATGGCGCAGGGCCTTATTCCGCGCAGGGTAGGCACCGCAATTCGCCTCGTGCCTAAGTGCCAGGACCCGCGGGTCACGATCCGCTACTGACTTAATGACGGACCAGGTGCTGTCCGTGCTGCCATCATCGACTACGATCAGCTCGAGATTGGTCCAAGTTTGATTAAGCACGCTGTCCATAGCCATCTGAACCGTGCTTGCGACGTTAAAGGCTGGCATAATTACGCTGATTTTGCCCAAACCAGAATTCGGCTCAGCGCCGGCCGCGGGCGCCGCCAAGTTGTCCAAAGCCAAGGGCCGCGAAGCATCCTTGAGTTCAAGCGGGGCTAACCCAGCCGCAAGAAATGGCTTATTGAGCCATTCCAACCTAAGGTGATCATTGGTCTGTCGCTCTTCCGGGGTCGCGTGCTCAACCTCAAGTGCATTGGCCGCGCAAAAACATAGTTGCGGCAATTCTCCTAATCGATTAATCGCGTCCAAAATTATTTTGCTTGCTTGTTCGGTGTGACCAAGCCGCAATAGGATGTCGACTTGCAAAGTCAAAAACTTAATTTGCTCAGACGATGACGCCGATCGACACATCGCAGCCATTTCTGCTGCTCGTTCATAATCGCCTTCAGTTGCGTACCACCGCGTGAGAGCCCAAGCCGCCTCAACCTTTGACCTTTGACGCTGACGCTCATCGACCGTGAGGGCCTCCAACTTTTCTGCCCCGTATTTGCCAAATCCCCCCCACATTGCTCGTTCGAGCTCTGCAACGGTTTGCGTACTTTGACCCTGGGCCGCGTAAAAGTATTCAAGCAGGCGCACGGGAGTGAGTTGCTTGACGAAGTGGCGCAACGGAGGGGGGGTCAGCCTGGAAACGACTTGAATGGATCTTTGAAGTCTCACGAAACCCTCCCTCTATGTTCTCTGAGGCGACAATTGGCGACAAGCGGGGCGAAACGAAGGCGGTGAGGTCGGTTACCCGGCCCCACCTAGGCCAATACTCGTTACAGAAAGGGCGCGAGGTCGAAGTGGCGCTCAAAGGCTCACATCAGCCCTAAAGATCGACTTGAGGGTCACGTCAACGACCAGCTCGAGTTGACCGAGACAGGTTCGACATCGAGTTGACAACTGCAGTTTTTAGAGTGGTCCACCTTTTTGCCTCGCTCGATTAGCGCTCCAACTGTATTCGATGGACTCGATATCGGTTAAACCGATGCGTCTCAACGTGAAGCATGCTTTCGCTTAGGCCAGCTTCTTTCGCCTCCCTGAGGATATCGCGAAGGTCGCGGCCGTCGCGGAGATCGAAAAGCCAAGCGGCTTTGATGGACCTAAGTTGGGGGACGAGATCTTTGGTCTTGGGAAATCTGTTTGGACGCGGTTGCTCGAGAAAATAGAGCGTCACGCCGATAACCGGCCGGCCACGGCCGTAGATGTTTGCCTGAGGACCATCCCTTGAGCGGATAGTTTCTGCGGCGGGACGAAAATCGTAACGTCGGTCCAACCATACATACTGCGCCAGGTTTAGGCTCACGATCGATACCATCAAAAATGCCGCTAACCTCGACCAAGCTTGGCCATGCCAAGCGGAGGCCAGGCCAGTAGCGCAAATCGCCATAAAACCGATCGTCGAAAACATGGCATAGCGCTCCACCAACAGCGGCGTATGCATGCTGACAATAGTCACAAGAATGATTGGGATAAAGGCTGCTCCAATAAAGAGTGCAAGGGTTGCCGTCTGCTTCCGACGAATAAGCGTCGCGATGCCGATGATCGCCATGATTGATAGCAAAATGACGAGCACAAGCTTGAGCTGACGCTCGCCAGCCACAACTGCTAACGAATCTTTCCACATGAACAGGACGCGGCCTAAAAAATCTGACCACCGATCAAAGTCTGCTGGCTCCACCCAATAGTTGCCCGCGCGCGCCGCAACCCCGCCGTATAACGCTAATGCCAAGGGTACCCATACCAGCAGGGCACAAGCTCTGAGCAGGAGCCAATGCTTAAGCGTCCCCCATTTACGGGCATGCATAAGCGTTGCGATTACCGGAACATCGATCGCGAATGAAACCAAAAGTCCAGCTACCATGGTGTAGAGGGCACCCACGCTCGCCGCGAAGACTGAGAGAAAGGTGAGAATGCGAACGCGTCGTATCCGCCACGGCAACTCAGGCCGAATGAGTGTACCCCCGAACAATCTTGGGTAGGTTACAAACAAAAAACCGGACAGCAGGAGCCAAACGCTAAAAAAATTTAAAAGGGCGTTGGGTCGAGCCGTTTGCCCCCAATTCATCAGAATCGGCGCGGCGATGTAGAGGAACCCGAAACTAAGTAAGCCACGGATGCCTGCGATCCGGGAGCCGATGAACGCAAAAAGCGTGGCCGCGCCCGCATCGAATATGGCGGACGGCAGACGGGGCCAAAAAAAGGGTTCACCGGTGAGCCCCAAAGCCTTTAACAAGGCAAAATACACGGGGGAATGCGTGCTGCCTAACCGATTACCTATCAGGAGGCGCCAGTCCATCTGCACGACGCGCAGGGTCGTCGATTCGTCATAACCAAGGGGTAGGTCCCCCAAGCCGAGCAGCCGAATTCCCAAAGCAAGCGCAAAAATGCCGATCAGCCAAACTATTGCCCGATGACGGGACAGGGCATCATCAGCACGACTCCTTCGATAAGACGTGACTGTTGCCGACATGGGATACCTCAGACGCGTTTTTGGGCTGGCGGCCTAATAGTCAACGAGATGGTCCTCTCGTTAGCTCGCGCCACTGGGTAAAGCTTACGACTATCGCGTTGCCTAGAGACCGATTAGGGGCGAAGTCCCCTTGTCAGCGTGCGCCCGATGAAACGAACGGGATCCACACAAAAGCCCCGCCACATGTAATAAGCGCTTCGTACTCTGTCCCCATTTTTGGCTGCGAAAAGCGCTGCGTGCAATTCCATGTGATAAAGGCGCCAACGGGCAAAACCCGGGCCATATTTTTGATACAATATTTTATGCTTATCAAAAATGTACTCATAGCACATTCTTAGTTCGTCGGCGTCTCGACCGGCATAGGCTTTGTGGTAAAGGCACAACGCTCGGTCTACTCCTGCATCGACGAGGGTGCCCCCCTTTATTAAGAAACGAAGGCAATAGTCCAGATCCTGCAGTCGGGGCAGCTTCTCGTCAAACCAGCCGACGTCTTTCAACGTCTCAGATCGACATAGGAAGGTCCATAGATAGGCACGGAGGTTCCGGCCAATGAGAAGCGCTTTAATCTGATCCTGATCGGTTTCCTGCCTTCGCGTCAGCGGTCGCTCTGCATGCCGCTTCCAATCGTAATGACAGGTCACCCAGCATGGATCTTTGGCCGCGGTCTCAGCCATTTTAAGACCGTCAAATTGCGCCGCGACTTTCTGGGGATAGAATTGGTCGCCTGAATCTAACCAAGTGACGTAGCTGCTCTCGATCGCATCCAGAAGCAAATTCCGTGTGTAAGGTCGACCGCGATTGGCTTTAGATCGAAGTAGAACGACTGGAAAGGGATAGTTCGCAACTAGATCTGCGATGGCGGCAGTTACCTGCTCCGGTGATCCATCGTCTGCAATCACCACGCGATAGCTCCCATTCCAGGTTTGCCCGGCGATCGAATTGAGACTAATGGTCAGGCCTTCCAGGTCATTGTAGTGCGGCACCAAAACATCGAGCGTGGCCATGCTCGCATAATCTCCAGTCGGTGCCGCTGAGCAAGCGGAAGACCGTCCTCCTCCGGTGCTGTC
>JBGTEU010000759.1:0-5254 GCA_041747595.1 Bythopirellula sp. | reverse complement strand
GCGGACGAACAATCCGAGCGGGCTTATTGGCAACACAATCGATTCGAGGCGGATTGAATAGAGAAGTCTTGAATCGCATTAAGCAAAGCGGTGATATGTTTTTTGCGGTTAGTGATCGCGAATGGGTTCTCGATGGGGCTTTCGTGCATGTGTCAATCATTGGTTTCGACAATGGGACGTCTACGGAGAAAATGATAGATGGACGAAAAGTTAGCGAGATTCACGCAAACTTGAGTTCCGATACCAACGTGTTACTTGCCAAACAACTGGTTTCTAATCTGAATACATGCTACATCGGTGCGAAAAAGGCAGGCAAATTTGAGCTGCCTACGGAAATAGCATTGCAATGGTTAAACAAGCCTAATCCTCATGGAAAGCCAAATTCGGACGTACTCTCACCATGGGTCAATGGAACTACACTCGTAAACGGCAGGCCCTCTCACTGGATCGTTGATTCCGGAAACTCTATGACATTATCGGAATTCTCTCGCTACGAATTGCCTCACAAGCACGTCTTCGAATTCGTAAAACCGGACCGTGATGAGAATAAGGAGGTGCGCACTAGGGACAATTGGTGGCGATTCAAACGTGCTGCGTCAGATATGCGAGTTGCAATCGTTGCCTTAACGAGATATCTCGCAGTAGTGAGGCACTCTAAACATCGAATTTTTCAGTGGGTTGAAGCAAGAACGGTAAGTGATGACGGAATCTATTTGTTTGCGACTGATGACATGTTTTTTTCAGGAGTCTTACAATCTACTCTTCACGGAGATTGGGCAACTGCTCAAGGCACACAAGTGCGCGAACGTGAATCCGGATTCCGTTACACACCGACAACTTGCTTTGAAACTTTCCCGTTCCCCGACCCTACTGATGCCCAACGCGATGCGATTGCCAACGCCGCGCGGGAACTCGACCAACTGCGAAACAATTGGCTTAACCCGCCCGAATGGACGACGACCGAGGTGCTGGAATTTCCCGGCACGGTGGGCGGGCCGTGGGATCGGTATATTGATGCGGCGACGGTGGTGGAGAGGAACGTGGGGGGTACTTCCGAGAAAGACCCTCCCCTAGCCCCTCCCAGAGTACCGGGAGGGGGATTTAGAGTTGGTACGGTGAAGTATCCGCGAATCGTGCCGAAGGATGAACAATCGGCCAAGGAACTCAAGAAACGCACACTCACGAATCTTTATAACGAACGGCCCACGTGGCTGGACCTCGTGCACAAGAAACTCGACGCGGCGGTCTTCGCGGCCTACGGCTGGTCGCCAGAGATGAGCGATGATGAATTACTGGCGGCGCTTTTGGAGTTGAATTTGCAGAGAGCGGCGGAACAAACGACAGAATCCAAGAAGAAAGCGGCGGTAAAGAAATAATTCTTCCGCCCTTTCAGGGCTGCCGTTTGTTCGTCGATCTTGTTTCCAGGGGCTTGCGCCGCCTGGCTATTCACTTTCGCGGCGTTGCCGCTGGGATTGGGGGAAAACTGGGTTCCCGCCCCCCACCTTCGTGAGGGCAGGCACTGCGCGGGAATGACAGTGGAAATGCGGAATGGGGGATGGGGGAATCTGGATTCCCGACGGCGCGGGAATGACGGTTGAAATGCGGAGTGCGGAATGGGGGGAATCTGGATTCCCGATGTCTCGGGAATGACGGTTGTGCGGAAATGGCAATTCAGACGCGAATCGACCAGCGCATCCGCCACATGCCCCATAGCACGAGCCACCAGAATGCCACGACGCTCAGCGAAAACGCCAATGAGGCGAGCTCATTATTTCCCAGCGGGCCGATAAAGAAGGTTTGATAGTACCGATCCTTCAAATTCGAATCGCCCAACGGCACCATGCTGAACAGCCGGGCGCCGATTCCCGACGCGACGAACACAAAGATCGCGTTTACGCCGACCATTTGAAAAGCGGTCGCCACGCGCTGCAAAGTTTTTGACCGAGCCTCGCGCATGTCGAAAACATACAGACAGGCCACCAGGGCGATGGTCCCCAGTCCGCCGGTGAGCAGCACGAAGCTGCTGGTCCACAGCTTTTTGTTGATCGGCATGCCGGCAAATGCGGGGTCGACGAAATGCCACAACTGGCCGACCGCCGCAAGGATTGCCCCTGCCGCCAGGAGCGCGAGTGCTTTTCGGCGGGTCGCGACGTCTCTCTGCAAAAAGCGGCCGACGGCAAATCCCATCAGCACGGTGACAATCGACGGCAACGTGCTGAGCAAGCCTTCGGGGTCGGTCGGTTCCGTGGTCGCTTTGGTGTACACGTGGTTGGCACCCAGCACGGCCAGATCAACCACGCGAACGACGTTTCCCTCGGGCGCAAGCCGCTCCGCGGGATTAACGCCTCGTGGCAACAAGAGGAGCATTGCCGCGTAGCCGAACAGCAATACCGCACCAATCGCGACTTGCTGTTTTGGTTTGCAATAAAGCACGATGAGCGACGCGCCCAAATAGCCCAGGCCGATTCGTTGCAGCACGCCCGGCAGGCGGAGTGTTTCAAACGACAGGCCGGCCCCGCTACCGAACAGCAAGCCGAGGATTTGTCCCGAACCGTTGAGCAGCAGTCCCAGCAAAATCAATATCGCCGATCGCTGAAAAACTTTGCGCAAGGCGGTTGCGCTTACGTTTCCATTGACCGCGTACTTGCGGAAGGAATAGGACATCGCCACGCCGACCATGAACATGAAGAACGGAAAGATCAGATCGGTCGGCGTCCAGCCATGCCATGCGGCGTGCTGCAGGGGGGGGTACATTTTGGCCCATGACCCCGGATTGTTGACCAGGATCATGCCCATGATCGTTGCGCCACGCATCACGTCGAGTGCGAGCAAACGATCCTGCGAAGCCGGAGTTTCGGTCATTTCACGCGAGCCAATAAGGAAGATTGTCACCGCAACGTCCCACAGTATATCGCTTGCGGACGTATTGGCGACGGCAAAAGCTTATTCCTCGACCGGGGGATTGCTCTTGAGCCGCAAAGGATTGAATCGGTGTTTGGCCAACACGTACCACGCCGCCGTGGAAGTGAAACCCTCGTCCGGGTTGACCCAGCCGTAATCTCCCGTCCGATTGATCGTGTACGGCAATCCGTGCGTTATTTTTCCACCGATGCGTTGTTCGATAAACGGTCTTGGCGTGCGGAAAGCATCGTGTTCCTTCTCAGAGGACAATGTCTAGCGCGTTCCACTCGGCAAACACATCGTCGACGAATTCTTCGCTATCGCCGTCTTCGCTTTGAATGGACTGGTTGATTCCTGTTGGGCGGGAAAGCAGAATGCTAGACGTGTCTGTCAGCAAGTTTTTCGACAGCAATTCAACATACGTGAATTCCTCATCGAGAGTTGGTCGAGCGGCAGGCTCCTCCAATGCGTTCGGCAATATGAACCAAACGCTCATATCGAGTTCCGGTAGGTCGTCGCTCAATAGAGGTTCGGAGACGATCTCGCTCGTCGGGGTGGGAGAGGCCGTGTCCGATGGCACCGAGGACTTGATTGCCGCGAGTGGCGTGCCGACATATTCGCTTTGCCAAATCGCGAGATCGTCGGTATCGACGTCGCCGTCGTTGTCGGCATCGCCGTCGGCCTTCGTAGGGTTGGAGCTGCCGAAGCCGCGTTGCCAGGCAAGAAAATCGCGGCCATCGACGTCGCCATCCAAATCGAAATCGGCATCACCCCCCGCGGTGAAACGAACGCGAAAGATGCGTGCTCCCGGGTCGATGGGCGAAGCCGGATCCAGGTCCTTATAGAGTTCCGTGAAATACAATCCGTCGGGTCCCGCGATCAATCCAGCTACGGTGCCGCGACCGATGCCCACGTATTCGACTAAGGTCGTTGGTGTTCCGACGACGTTGCCGTCGGCATCGAGTTCGATTTCCAAGATGCGCTTGCCTCTTGATTGCTGTCCCAAGGCATATGTGGGTCCAGATTCGCTGACAAAGGCATGCCCCTGCTTGGATCCGGGGAACATGCTGCCACCAAAAGTTTCCGGCTCAATAAAGGTGATATTCACGGGAGCGTGCGCTGGGTTCCAAACATAGCGGGCCTGGGGCAGCAGTGAAGCATCCGAGCCGTTCCAGCCATAATTTCCCCCGCGATCAACACGTGCTAGTCGGTCCAGGGCATTGCCATTTTCCACTGTGTAATGCTCTCCATCCTCGGCCCGCCACGCCCCACCAAAAGGATTTCGGAAACCGTAAGCGAAGACATAGTCGCGGGCATTGATGCCGTTAGCAGCGTTGTAAAACGGATTGTCGCTGGGTGCGGTGCCGTCGAGATTCATACGGAGAACCTTTCCGCGATAAGAATCAAGATTAAGCCCCGTTGAAGCGTCGAAGCCATCTCCATTGTGAACATACAGCTTGCCGTCGGGGCCAATCGTCAAATTGGAAATCTGATGCGATTGTCCCTGGTTCTCGCCAACCATGTCGCGAATAACGGTAATCGTCGACGCCGTGCGTCCCCCATCCGTGCTTTGTAGACGCACCACTTGAGGGTGATGCACACCGCCGGGAAGGCCGTCGGTATCGGTCACGCGCGTGACAAACAAATCGCCAGTGAGGGGATCAACCACCAAGCCTGCTAATCCCTGCTCGCCGGAACCGGGAAACGCACCGGTCGGATCGAAATTTAACAGACCGGTCGCATAAGTGCTCATCGTAAAATCATTGCTGATGACTTTGATCGTTCCGTAGAGCTCGTTGACGTACAACAGGGGATCGTCGGGATTGGGGCCTGGATTCGGGACAAACGCGATATTCACGGGAAGCTGCAACCCGCCCGCCACTTCGTCGATGACATACCCCGGTTCAAAGACAATAAACGGAATGGGGAGTTCCGCTTGCCGGGCAAGATTGGTGAAGACGGGTGCCGTTTGACCGACCGCGCCGTAATACGTAGAACCATCGGCGGCAATCCAAAGATCGAGCCGCGCGTTGGGAGCAAGATTGATTGCAGGAAGATAGACGGTCCGGAGTTGGCCCTGGTCATCCGTAAAGCGAATTTCCGTTTCGCCCAAACTCAATCCGCTGGAACCAGCCACGATCACTGCTCGTGGATTCACGTGTACAGCGAGGATGGGAGGATTCACCACGGTGTTCGTAATGGAATTGTTGCCTGTGAACGACAACAGTAATTCCCCCTGACCTCCTTCGATTCGTAGTTGCGATTGGTTGGGACTCGCCGCAGGAAGAATGACGGCGTTGTCATTGGCAGTGGTCCAAGCGGGAGCGGGTAAGGAAGCGATTCCTTGCAGTTG
>JBGTEU010000758.1:0-1953 GCA_041747595.1 Bythopirellula sp. | reverse complement strand
CAATCCCCTCGGTTTCCCCTCAGAGTTGCTACTCTTGCTTTCCCTCAAATTTGCTTGAACCTCTCCATTGTCACGCCAAATGCTCGACAACTCCAGGTGGATTGCCCGGGGGGGATTGGGAAAAAATGATATTCGAGCAGCGAACGCTCAGATTGATAGCACTTCAACCAATTGGATCGGCACTAATGGTAGCTCTGCCAAGAGTCGTGAGTTGCTTCTCCAGATCACGAAATTCAGTACACCGGCAAATGAAACCCACGCGAAGTAAGGAAGCAGTAGCATGCCGGCCAAGGGTCGCACGCGCCAGAAGGCCAATGTAGTCGCGATGATCAACAACCATAGCACGGCTATGTCGACGAACGACCACATGCCTTGCTGCCAAGCAAAGAACAGCCAACTCCACAGCGTGTTCGCGGCGAGTTGAACGAGGAATAAACCGAGCGCGACTCGCTGCCGCTCGAATCCCCCTTCGCGCCAAACCATCCACGCCGCGATTGCCATTAGCAAATACAAAACACTCCACACAGGCCCAAACACCCAAGCCGGAGGCGCCCAACTTGGGAGCGCCAACTCACGGTAAAACTCCGGCGCATTCGCCGAAGCAATGCCACCAATCGCTGCGGCGGCGAACGAGAGCAAGATCCAACCAATCAACGCGACAACTGATTTCATGACAGTGAATCTACAGGAAAGTTTTCGGCGGGATCAATACCGCTTCGCGCTTACAACGAAGTACCGCTTGCTTGGCACGATCAACACGTCGTGCCAATCGGCCTGCAGATTTTCTTCGTACCAATTGGGAGCCTTGGTCACAAGGAGCAATTGACCACCGACCCTTAGGCTGTTGTGGGCCGCCATGACAAATCGCGCAGCAATTTCGAAATCGGCAAAATACGGCGGGTTGGCGAGCGCAAGATCGAAGCTCCCAGCGTTTGCGTACTCGCCACTTGCGTTCAACTCGGTGGCAATGTTCGCCAGCCCATTCAACTCCGTGCCAATCCGGGTGCATTCCACCGCGCGAGCGTTGCTATCCACCGCAAGTACATCGGCGGTCGGTTCACGCGCGGCAAGCGCCAGGGCCACCGTCCCCGCGCCGCAACCGATGTCGAGAATCCGCATGCCGGGCACAACCTGCGCGGCTTCCAACAGTTGCCGCGCCCCCGGGTCGATATGTCGATGCGAAAACACGCCCGGCCGGCTCACGGCCTTGTTCAATCGTTCGCCGTCGCGAAAAACAAACTCCGCGCGGAAGTTCTTGAGTTTCTTGAGCGGTTCTTGCTTTGTGGCGACGTAAACGATCGCATCGTCGAATGCGTGCTTGGTGACTTTTTTGAACCACGCGCCGAGTTGCTCACGCAGCCAATCATCGCGGGGATTGTCGGTCGCCGCGACGAGCTTGCCGCCGATCTTCAAACGGTCCGCCGCACTTTGCAATAAATCGCGGGTGAGTTCCGCTTCGCCACGCATGGAAAATGGCAGCACGGCCAGATCGATTTCTGCATCTGAAAAATCAGCCTGACAGACGAGCGAGAGATTCTCGCGTTTATTCTCCGGCGTCGCTAATTGCTGCTGGTGTTGATCGAGAAACCAACAAACGACTTGCGCGACCGGCCGATCTTCGGCAAGTTGAATAGCAGCCTGTGCGCGGCCCACGGTCGTACAGAGAATCCACTCACCCGTCAGGGTGCGGGCAATGTCGAGGGCGCGCTGCTCGGCGGGTCGAGCGGGAAGTAGCAAATTCAACGATGATTTCGCCTCACTTCGCAGCGACAAGTTCTTCGGCGGAAATTCCAATGTCGCGCGCGATCTTTCTCAACAGGATCGGCGAGATATCTTGGCCCTGATGAAAAGGAACGGTCGTGCAGCGGCCATCGGAATGACGAAATTGTTTATGCGAGCCGCGTTGACGTACTTCCACGAAACCGAGAAATTCGAGTCGTGTCACGACTTCGC
>JBGTEU010000757.1:0-9723 GCA_041747595.1 Bythopirellula sp. | reverse complement strand
AGCAATCGCGATAATCAAGCTCGTCGCGGAGATCCGTGGACTGGCGTGACTCACGCTGTGAAGCCGAGTCAGGCAATTTTTTGGAACGGCGCTGCAAGTTACTTTGGGCGCAAACTCAGGGACTTTTGGCTTGCCTCACTTGAAGAACACCCGATATTTTCCGAGGAAAATCAGAAGCTAGAGTGACAAAAACCAGGGGTTTTGTCACGAAAGTTGGGACCCCGGCGGATGTTCCAAAACTCGGCGGTTAGGAACTCTGATTCAGCCCAATCTTCGAGCTTTCCTGGGCTTGAAATTCTCCCCAAATCGGCGACAATCAAGGGCTTCCGCCTACTCCCCGGCCGACGGCTGGTGGGATGGGGAGCGGTTTGCAGTCTCAATCACGCGCTTTACAAGCGCGACATACAATAAATGGTTTCGAGTTCGGAGAGTTTGTCATGTCGGAAGTTTTGGAAGTCGCTAAACGCGAATTGCACGGAAAGCTCAACAACGGCCGCTTGCGGCGATCCGGCAAACTCCCGGCGGTTTTGTATGGCCATGGCAAGGAGCCGATCAGTCTCACCGTGACAGTCGACGGCTTGACGGCCTCGTTGCGTCACGGTGCGAAGGTGGTCGAACTCAAGGGCGCCGCTGATGGACAGGCCCTTTTTCAAGATATTCAATGGGACACGTTCCAACAGCACGTGCTGCACGTCGATCTGTTGCGGGTCGACGCAAAGGACCGCGTGACGATTGAAGTCGATCTCTTGCTCCGCGGCGAAGCCCCCGGCGAGCATGAGGGTGGCGTCGTCGAGCACCTGGTGCATCACCTGGAAATCGAGACCGACCCCGGGCACATTCCTGAGAATCTGCACGTGAACGTCAATCACTTGCACTTAGGGGGTTCGCTCAAAATCAAAGATATCATCGACTTGCCCGAAGGGGCCAAAGTGGTCGGCGATGCCGAAATGGTGCTCGTGCAATGCGTCGAGCCTGTTGAAGCCCCTAAAGAAGAAGTTGCGGAAGGTGCCGAGCCCGAAGTCATCGGTCGCAAGGCTGACGATGATGAGGAGGAAGCGGAGGATTAATGCTGCCTGCTCGTGGCTGTTTGTGATGGAAACGGTACGAGTGCGGAGGCGCGTGATCGGATGAAATTGATTGTTGGCCTGGGAAACCCCGGCAAGAAGTACGACCAGACGCGACACAACATTGGTTTTGAAGTTATCGAGGGCCTGGCGCAGCGCTATGCGACGGCCGCCGGACGTTTGAAATTTGAAGGACAATTGCAGGAAGGTCTCGTAGGGACGGAAAACATCTTGCTCCTCATGCCCCACACGTTCATGAATTTGAGCGGGCGGAGCGTGAAACAAGCGATGGATTTTTATAAAATACCCGAGATCGACTTGTTGGTGATTTGCGACGATTTCAACCTGCCGCTTGGAACTTTACGGCTACGGCCGGGTGGTTCCGACGGAGGGCAGAAAGGACTCGCTGATACGGTGCGTCAATTGGGAACCGATCAATTCGCCCGGTTAAGGATGGGCATCGGTCCCGTGCCCGAACAGTGGGATCCGGCCGACTTTGTTTTGGGGAAGTTTGGTTCCCACGAACGCAAGGTGGTCGACGAGCAAATCACGCGAGCGCGGAATGCCGCGGTGACGTGGGTCGAGCAAGGGACTCTCGCGGCGATGAATAAATTTAACAGTCGACCTGAAGAGAAGAAATCCGAAGGTCAATAAGAATAGCTGGTGGCGGCGTAGGTCTTTTCAGACAAACAATTAGCAGACAAGTTAATCGGAGTATTGCTTTGGACGGGAATATCGGAGTTTACGAAGGGCTGTTTATTTTTGATTCCAACGCGTTCGCGCGCGACCGCGAAGGTCTACCCCGCGAGATCAACGGCTACATTGAAGCTGCCGGTGGGCAGATCGAAGTGAGCCGCTTGTGGGAAGAGCGCCGCTTGGCTTATCCCATCAAGGGACATCGCAAGGGTGCCTACTGGATCACCTATTTCCGTTTGCCAACGGGGGCCTTAAAGGATCTCACTCGTCAGTGCGAGCTTCACGACGGCGTCTTGCGTCAACTGTTCGTTCGCTTGCCGGGGGCCTTGGTTGAGCCGATTTTGGAACATGCCCGCAGCGGCGGCGTGGTGCGGGCAACCCCCGTGGCCGACGTCGTCGTCGAAGAGGAAGAAGCCGTCGCCACCTGATCTTTCCCGAGATCGCACACCCGTGAGTTACGCCACGCAGAAGGATTGGTTTCATGGCTAGTTTCAATCGAGTTGTTTTGCTTGGCAATTTGACCCGTGATCCCGAGCTGCGCTACATTGGCAGCGGCATGGCGGTTTCCGACATTGGCCTCGCGGTCAATGACCGTGTTAAGCGGAACGACCAATGGGTGGAAGAAACCACGTTTGTGGACGTGACCCTCTGGGGCCGCACCGCCGAAGTGGCGAATGAGTATCTCAGTAAGGGTTCGAGCGTGCTGATCGAAGGCCGCTTGAAATTGGATTCCTGGGAAAAAGACGGCCAAAAGCGAACCAAACTGAAAGTCGTTGCCGAGCGGATGCAAATGGTCGGTGGCAAAGGGGGAGGTGGCCAAGCGGGAGGGGGCGGAGGTGCTGCGAACCGTGGCGCTTCGCGCGATGAGTCTCCCGAGTATTCGTCAGCCTCGATGGACATGCCGGACGACGAGATTCCGTTCTAACAAATCAAGCGAGGCGACCAGCTTGGTCGCTGGACCTGCGACTCGTAAAGTCGCGGCTCGAACGCAACAAAGATTTCATTCACTAGCAAATAAGCGATACGAGACATGAGTACCCAGCAAAAAAAGCTTAAGAGAAAACCTCACCGCATTAAGCGCCTCCCAACCGGGGCCCATGGAGGCATCGAATTACTGTTGATCCACAGCGTCGAGTACTTGGGTCACCAGGGGGACGTCGTCGAAGTTAGTCCCGGGTACGCGTACAATTATCTCATCCCCCACGGCATGGCGACGTTGGCCACCGACCACCATAAGCGGATGGTCGAAAAGCATCGCGTGAAGCTGCAGGTTTTGGAGAAAGCTCAACAAGCGAACTTACGCAAGAGAGCCAGCGAGATCGCCAAGCAGAGCATTACCATCGAAGCCAACGCTACCGAAGACGGACACTTGTATGGCAGCGTAGGTGCCGCGGATATCGTCGCCGCCCTTAAGAAGATTGATATTCACATGAATCTCGATCAAATCCGGCTCGATGGCGTGCTCAAGGAATTGGGGCTTTACACCGTCAAGTTCAAACTTTCCAGCGAAGTCGATGGCGAACTCAAGGTGTGGGTCGTGCCGACGGTCGGGGCCGACGACAAGTAAAGCGCGTTTGTGCAGTTTGCTATTCTTAGCCGTTGGTGGAAGCCAACGGTGGATTCGCCATTTCTGGCCGTAGGCTGTCGCCAACGGCTGGTGCTGGTTTCAGAAGGAGCGTACTCAACGTGGCAACGATTGAACGGACTCATGCCGGGACGCAGCGACCTCAAGCAAGTACACCTTTCGAGCGGCAGTTGCCGCAGAGCATGGAAGCCGAGAAATCGGTACTCGGCAGTATCTTGCTTCTTCCCGAGGTGTTCGACGAAGTCGCCCTCATCATGCGTGCCAAGGATTTCTACGGCGACGCGAATCGCACGATCTACGAGCATCTACTCGCCATGCATGATGCGGGCAAAAGCATCGACCCCATGTTGTTGGTGGAAAGCCTACGCCATGCCGAGCAGTACGAAGCGATTGGCGGCGCCGCCTATTTGGCCGAGATTGCCCAAGTGGTACCGACTGCGGCGCACGCCGAGTATTATGCCCGCATCGTCACCGAAAAATCGGTGCTCCGTTCGTTGATCCACGCGGGCACCGACATCGTTCATGATGCCTACGATCCGACGCTCGAGACTCGCCAAGCATTGAGCCGCGCCGAGGAAAAAGTTTTCGGTATTCTGGAATCGCGTGGTTCGAGTGACTTGAGCAGTCTCAGCGAAGTGCTGCACCAATCGCTCGAGCGGATCGACGCCAGGCTGGACCATCAACATGCCTTTGGCGGAATTGAAACTGGTTTCGAGGATTACGACCAACTTACGGGGGGGCTGCAAAATTCCGAATTGATAATCCTGGCCGCACGGCCCAGCATGGGAAAAACCGCGCTCGCCATGAACATTACCGAGCATGTGGCGATTCAACTTCGCATTCCAGTGCTGTTTGTCAGCCTGGAAATGTCGGCATTGGAACTCGGCGACCGGCTGCTGTGTTCGATGGCTGAGGTAAACGGCCATCGCCTGCGTAACGGCACGATCACCCCCGAGGAACGTCGCAAGCTGGTACAAACCGCGGGGGAAATCAGCGAAGCACCGCTCTATATCGACGATTCGCCGAGCCGCACGATGACGGAAATCGCGGCAAACGCCCGGCGGCTTAAGCGCCGCGAGAAATTGGGATTGGTGGTGGTCGATTACTTGCAGTTGATCGAGCCAGATAATTCGCGTGATCCACGTCAGGAACAGGTGGCGAAGATCGCTCGCCGGCTGAAGGGTTTAGCCCGCGAATTGAGCGTCCCGGTACTCTGTCTCGCGCAGCTCAATCGCCAGGTGGAAGCGACGCGGGACAACAAACCGCAGCTGAGCCATCTGCGGGAATCCGGGGCCATCGAGCAGGACGCCGACGTGGTAATGTTCGTCCACCGCGAGGAATACTACCAGTCGAACGAAGAAGATCGTGAGCGGGTCCGCGGTGAGGCGGACCTCTTGATACGCAAGCAGCGTAATGGCCCGACAGGGGATGTGAAGCTTGCCTGGATTCACGATTTTACCCGGTTCCGCAGTTTTTCTCACAAAACCTACGAAGAATTCGACCAATACAGCGGCGGCGAATTCTGATTTTCCGGCGAATTTCGAGAAATCCCGCTACAGCGGGAACTCGACTTGTCGCCCCTTCGGCCATCGGCTATTTCTTTGCGGCCCGATTGGCGGCCATTCTGCGCCCGTGCAGATTGGCTCGTCGCATCATAAACGCTTTTCTTCGCACATATTCCGAACTGCCCATGCCTTTCCCCGAGCGACTTCTGCGAATCATGACGCGAGCCGCATTACTTCTGGTCTTTGCGATTGCGCCGAACTCGATCGTCCTGGGGCAAGAACTCGTCGCTCCTCCCGCTGAGGAGGCGATCAACCCTGCCGACACGGTCAAAGAGATTCGCATCCTGGGCAACGAAACGATCACCGCTACGCAGGTTGCCGGCCAGCTCACGACTCGGGTGGGACGGCCTTTCGATCAATCGATCGTGCAGCGTGACGTCCGGCGGCTGGCCAATCTCGGTTGGTTCATCGACGTGAAACCCCTGTATGAATCGACCCCTCAAGGGCGAATCGTCATTTTCCAAGTCGTTGAGCGGCCCACGATTCGCTACGTGACTTTTTTGGGCAACAAAGGAATAAAAGATAAGAAGCTCGTTAAGGAAACGGGCCTCAAAGCCGGTGGAGCCGTTGATCCCTACGCCGTGGAAGAAGGCCGCCGCAAAATCGAGGAATACTACCAAGGCAGGGGTTACAACAACGTGCAGGTTACGATCCTCGAAGGAACCAAACCGACCGACAAGGGGATCTCGTTTCTCATCAACGAAGGCACGTCGGAAAAGGTATGGAACGTCGAGTTCGTGGGCAATCAGTTTGTGAGCGAGGGACGGCTTCGCACGATTGTCAAATCCAAGCCTCCCATGCTCAAGCTATTCAAGGGATATGTTAACCGCGAGCAGATCGACTCCGACGTAGATTTGTTAACTGCGTATTACCGTTCGTTTGGCTACTTTCAAGCGAAAGTGAGCCGCAAGGTCGATTACTACGAGCGAGAGAATTGGGCGCAAATTACGTTCGTCGTCTCTGAGGGGCCGCGCTACAACATTCGCAACGTTCGGTTCCTGGGGAATTCGAAGTTCGAACCCGTTGCGTTGGCGGAGTCCGCCAAGCTCAAAGGGGGCGAAGCATTCGAACAAGCCAAGATGGGGGCCGACGCCCAGTGGATTCAAGATCTCTACGGCAGCAGGGGATATGTGTTTGCCGACGTGCGGCCTGAGACGGTGTTCTTGGAACAGCCGGGTGAAGTCGACTTGCTCTACCACATTGAAGAGGGCGAGCAGTTCCGCGTGGGTAAGATCATCGTGCATATCGCGGGGGACAATCCGCACACGAGAATTCAAACCGCTCTCAATCGCATGTCGTTGCGGCCGGGCGACATCATGGACATCCGAGAACTTAAGGCCAGCGAACGTCGCTTGATGGCGAGCAGCCTGTTCCACAACGATCCAGCCATGGGCGTACGGCCGAAGATCACTTACCGCATTCCCGAAGATTCGGAAGTGATGGCTTCCAGTTTCGCAACAGATCCCGCGCCGCGAAGAACGGCAACGGGAGTGCGTGGCCAAAGCCCCGACGATTTGGGGCCACGCGTGTTGCCCCCCCCTGGCTTCGCAGCACCGATGGCTACTATCGCGCCGGGTGCCCAGCCGATTCGCATGCCACCAACTCCTGCGGGCAAGGTCGACGTCCACATTAAGTGCGAAAATCTCCAACACTACTTGCGATGGTTGGAAGAAGAGGGCATCGCACCAGCCGCGCTTGAAGAAGTGGGCGGCGGATCAAATGAACCCGAGGCAACTCCAGCGGAAGAACCGGTCATTCGTGGTCAAAGTCCCGAAGCTCAATCGCCACAATCACAATGGTGGGTACGTCCCGCCGTCGCTCCACAGCAACCTGCGAACAACGCTTATCAATCGGTCCGCGGTCAAACTCCCGACGTCGTGCCGAACAGTGCGTACGCAACGCTTCCAAGTTCTGCCAATTCGCCCTACGGCGGCAGAATTGTTGGTGCGACGGATCCCACGGGTAAGCCCCCCAGCAATGTGCAGACAGCGCAATATAGCGAGTCAATTCCGCCTCCCGCACAAGCATTCGGACCGACCCCTGGCTTTTCGGCCAATTCCGTGCCGGGTTATCAAGTGTTCCCCAACGGCGATCTTGGCTTCCCTGGCCAACCCTATCCGCAGCAGTCGGTCGACATCATCTTCCAGGGCCAAGAAACACAGACGGGCCGACTGCAGTTGGGCATGGGCGTGAACTCCGATGCGGGCGTGGTCGGCAACATCGTTATTGACGAACGAAATTTCGATTGGCGACGGCCGCCACGTGGTTGGGAAGACTTCCGCAATGGCACGGCTTTCCGCGGCGCGGGGCAGCGCTTGCGGATCGAAGCCTCGCCGGGTAGCCAAGTGAATCGCTATTTGGCGAGTTTTCAAGAGCCCTATTTGTTCGATTCTCCGATCAGTCTTGGCTTGAGCGGATCGTACTTTGATCGCCGTTTCAATGACTGGGACGAATCTCGCTTGGGTGGCCGGGTGTCGTTTGGCTATCAATGGCTCGATAAAGATTTGTCGACCGTCGCCTCATACCGAGGTGAGAGCATTGAGATCAGCAACACCAGCACAGCCCCAGGCGCATTTGTCGACCTCGACGAGGTCCGCGGGGACAATGCCCTGCATGGTTTCAAATTAGCGGTGATCAACGACACCCGCGACAGCACCTTCCTGCCGACGCAAGGGCACTATTTGGAAGTTTCGGGTGAACAAGTGATTGGGACGTTCGATTATCCGCGCGTGGAAGTCGACTACCGCAAATATTTCTTGCTCTCCGAACGGCCGGACCATTCGGGTCGCCACGTTGTCAGCTTCGCCACCAACGTCGGCTACTTGGGTGATGACGCCCCGATTTACGACCGCTTCTACGCGGGCGGTTTTTCAACGATGCGTGGTTTCGATTTCCGCGGGGCTTCGCCGATCACGTTCGTTGGTGGTCGTGGCGTGGAAAGTGGCGGTAATTTTCAGTGGTTGAACTCACTGCAGTATCTGTTTCCCATTACGGCCGACGATATGTTGCACGGCGTGGTGTTCTGCGACTTCGGCACGGTGGAACGCGAAGTGGAGATTGAAGATTTCCGCGTGGCGCCGGGCGTAGGTCTGCGCGTGACGGTTCCCGCAATGGGGCCTGCACCTATTGCTTTGGACTTTGCATTCCCAGTGAGCCAAGCCGACTTCGACGACGAGCAAGTGTTTAGCTTCAGCCTGGGCTTTAGCCGGTAACGCCTACTTTGCTAAGCCGCAAGCGGTTATTGAGCGGGAATTTCTGCGCACGGGCAATCGGGCGCGATCTGTTGGACCGGGGCCGTGCCGTAACGCATTCGAAAATAATCAAAGTGGTGCGGGTACGGTCGTTCGTACCACGTGCCGGCGAAGACTTGCGGCGCGAACCACGGATTGTAGAACCCACCGTAACCGTAACCTCCGCCATGATGGCCGCGGCCGCCACCGTGATTAACGAAGGCAACATCACGGCTGCGCTGGTAGGCAGGCGCCACTTGAGCATGCACGTCAGCTAATAAGCTGAGTGTCACTCCCACCAAACAGAGTTGCATGATCCACCGAGTCACGCGAAACATTCCAGGAGAAACTTAAGGAGAGTCGACGCCAACTCCATGCTAGGCAGGGATTTCGCGTGCCGTCAAGTTTTTTCGTGGACCGATGATCGCGTAGTACAGGCAGTACACGATTAATAGCGGGCATTCAGGCGGTCGCGGGGGTCTTCCAGGCTGTCCGCCATGCGGTTGAGTGCTTCGGTTTCGATTTGCCGAACCCGCTCGCGGGTGAGGCCCAATTGCTCGCCAATCTCTTTGAGCGTGCGGGGCTCGTGGTTATCCAATCCGAAACGCATCTTGAGAACGGTCGCCTCGCGTTCGTCCATGGTGGTGAGCATTTCCATGACGTGCTCCAGACTGTCGCTTTCGACCAGGGTGTCGTCGGGGCTGAGCTGCCGTTCGTCCATCACCATCTCGCCAAGCGTCCAGCCTGCATCGGCTTGATCGGTCTGCGGCGTGGCGTTGTAAATCTTGATCGCTTTTTTGATGATCGGCAGCTTTTTCTTCGGAAGTCCCAACACGCGGGCGATTTCCTCGGGAGTGGGGCTGCGATCGAGCTCCTCGGTGAGCCGGGCTGTTGCCCGTCGCCATTTGGAAAGGAGCTCGACCATGTACGCGGGAATGCGGATCGTTTTCCCCGTGTTGATGAGGGCTCGCTTGATCGACTGCTTGATCCAGTAGCTCGCGTAGGTGCTGAACCGGGTCCCCATCGCGGGATCGAAACCCTCGACCGCCCGCAGCAAACCGAGGTTGCCTTCTTCGATGAGGTCCTGCAAACTGAGACCCTTGCCGGAATAGCCGCGGGCGATGTTCACTACCAGCCGCAGATTGGCACGGACCATTCGGTCGCGTGCCGCGGAATCGCCATTGCCGATGCGAACCGCCAATTCTTTTTCTTCGGCGGCGTTCAGCAAGGCCGTCTCGTTGATTTCCCGCAGGTAAGTTTCCAGCGGGGTTTGCACGGCAGAGCTTTTACGGATTTTGGACGTGGTTACCATTTTTCCTCGAACCGTCGATTGTGGGGGGGATGCGATCTCGCCATTCCACTGTGGCCCGCCGGCTCTCGCCGGGCGAAACACACCCCACGTCCTGTTTGGGCAGGGTTTTTGGCGCCACTCTTAACCGGTTCGAGTTTGGGGTTTGGGCCGTTGCCGGCTCGCAAACACCACCCGCCTGGTTTACGTCCTTGTTGCACAAGCATTAGCGACGCAGGGAGGAATCAGCCTGCAACTCCTGGCGGTGATGTTGTTGTGGATGGCCTGTATGCAA
>JBGTEU010000756.1:0-4477 GCA_041747595.1 Bythopirellula sp. | reverse complement strand
AACGAAGGCGGGGCTGATGACTAATGCTCTCATCAAGCAGAGGCCTTTGACTTATACAGAGTGGCAGTTTGCGTCGTCTCGCGTTTTCGGGTCAACCCTGCCCCCGGCAAACACAATTATCCTAACCAATCTGGAAGCGTTGGGTGGCAGAGCATTCGTGATGCCGGGCTCCGGAAGCAACATTTATGTGAATATCGGCGGAGCGGCTTTCGATAATCCGACGACTCATGTTGAACCGAGCCATCCGACGCCTGGACAACTTTTGATGCATGAGTTGACTCATGTCTGGCAAATACAACATAAGACGTTTGTGCCGGGCTGGGTTTGCGAGGGCATTCTAGGTCAGGTGGCCAACACCTTCGAGAGCGCCTATTCCTACACCTCGGATGGCGCTCTCACCTGGTCGAAATTCAATCTCGAGCAGCAGGGCTCCATCGTCGACGACTGGTTTGGCGGGACGCGAGTTCAAGGACAGAAACGAGAGGATACGAATGATCCCTATTTCCGATACATTCACGACGATGTGAGAGGAAAGCAGATTGAGGTGTCCAAGTCGGGGGCGAGGCCGAGTCCTCAGCCCACACCGTTCCTGGGCCGCCACAAGGCTATGTTTGAAGAACGCGGATTTCTGGCGGGCGGCACGAGTGAGACGAACGTCCTATATGCTGTGCAGCAGGACGGTGATTTGATATGGCATCGTCATTTCATCGACCAGAGAGGGGGCCAGGTGCGCCACTCGTTTCAGCCGACCAAACGGATCGGAAACGGATGGAGGGCCGGATTCAAAGGCGTCTATCCCGCGGGCGACCAAGCGATCTATTCGCTGGACGACAACGGGACCTTACGCTGGTATTGGCACGTCGGAGCGATGGACGGTTCTTACCAGTGGCGTGAGCCCTCGCGAGCCGTGGCTTTTGGTTGGGGCGATTTCGCCGGCATCATCCCGATGGATCATGGCGTTGTTTACACCATTCTAAAAGACGGCGCTCGAGGAACGCTCCGCTGGCAGCAACACCACGACTATCGAAATGGACAGATAGAGGGCTTCTCTGGTTGGCAGCCTCCCAAGAATGTCGGAACCGGTTGGCGCCAATATTTGCACGTCTTTAGCGGTGGTGAAGGAGTTATCTACACCATTACGCTTGATGGCCGTCTGATGTGGCAAAGGCATGTCGATTACAAAGTCGGCGGACAAACATGGCTTGGCCCTCAACAGGTTGGCGAAGGCTGGATGTTCTCCAAGGTATTTTCGCCCGGGGGTGGACACATCTATGCCATTACAGCCGAAGGGGACCTGATGTACTACCGGCACCTCGGCTATAAAGACGGCAGTTATCGTTGGGCCGACCTATTAAAAATTAAAATCGCTACCGGGTGGAACGGCTATGCTTTTGCCTTTGCCCGAATAATCACAAGCGACCGCGAAACCGATCAGCCAAAGTAACCCTTTGTCGAGCCGCGTAATAATTTACATACGAACGCTATTCGAGTCATTGAGGAGAGAATATGAACATGCGTTATTTAAGTGGCCGCGTTCTCGCGACTCTGTCTTGCCTGGCTTTTCTTATAGTTTCGTCCGCGGCCGTTGTCGGGCAGGTGGCAGCGGGAGCAGGAGTCAACGTCCAAACCCAGCAGAGCCTGGGATTGGTCGCGGTGGGAGACTGTTCTGGTACGCTGCTAAACCAATATTGGGTGCTCACAGCGCGGCACTGTGTGACCGTCGATGCCATGGTTGGCTCAGCCTTTCATCCACCAAATCAACTGCGCGTTACGGCCGCTTGGTCTGCTAACACAGGCGTAGTGTCGCGGATCCACGATTTTCGCATTAACTCTGCCGCAGGATCGGCGCGTAACCGCGACATAGTTCTGCTGTACCTCGGCTCAACCAATCTGGGCCCGGCCGCCAGTCAGAAGCTTTTTGTTGTCACTCGCGACGGCAAGATCAGCGGACGACTTAAAGAAACAGACACAGTTACACAGTATGGAAGAGGTTTCTCGACATTTGCGAAGGATCTGGCCACGCCATCCGGAGGAAAGGGTCGCTATCGGAGCGCCGTTTTCACTCCCTCCGCGATTTCCGAGGCATATTACAACCTGAATATGACTGACGGCCAATCCGGCCACGGCGGCGATAGCGGAGGTCCATCCGTGGTCACCGTCTATGGTCAGCCAAATGGTGGCATTGCAGGCGTCCAATCTACTTGCGAAGCGACCGGCCACCTATCCGGAGCTCCAGCAAAAACATGGGATTGGGCCACGGGGATCAGTTTCTGTACGTATGTCTCCACCGAGCCATTTTTGAGTGAGATCTCCGCCGCTATCAAAGAAGCTCCGCTAAAGCCTCCTTTCATCACCGCGAGTCCGGTAATGATACCTAGCCCCAGCCATCCCGCCAGCGTGTATCTGGGGTGGGATGCCGGGCCCGCTCATCCGAACGCGGAGGTATGGGTGTCGGTGAACGGCCAAACCGAGATTCCTGCGTATGCGGTGAACTTAGGTGTTCCGGGTGCCGTGTTTAGACAACCGAAAATTTCTGGTGTCGAAATGAAATTGCCACGGAGCTCGGGGACTTATAGGTTTTCTTTGAAAGCTGGCGGCCTGACTCTAGCCGTCGCCGACGCTTTCTACGTCCGGTAGTATCACTTTGCGAACGACGGCATACCCGGCCGAAGGGGCCGCGGTAATGCCGACATCCGTGACACAAAGCAAGATCTCCACTGGGTGGAGCGGTTATACGTTCGCGTTTGCCTCCGTCATCCCTAGCGACCTTGGCAGCGGTAATCCGCTACCCGAAAACGTTGTTCACTGATGGAGCCTATCGACTGCACGATCAGTTTCTTGAGAGGTTGAAAATGATGTTGAAGTTTATGTTGAGCAGAAAACGCCTCGCCGCGGTCTCTGCCCTTTTGATCGGAGCGGGTCTTGTTTTTGCGTGGAACGCCGACGCGCAAGGCACTGGTCCTGCAGAGGATGCCGTGCAGGATCTCGGCGCCGGCGCGAGCCTGCGTGGCAAACGCGTCTTTCCTGCGGACAATCCCTGGAATCAGGACATCTCGGCAGCACCCGTTGATCCAAATTCCGCAAAGCTGATCGCCAGCATCAGGCTTGATAAGACGCTGCATCCCGATTTTGGAACGGAGTGGGAAGGTGTGCCGAATGGTATTCCTTACATCGTCGTCACCGGGACGCAGAAGAGGGTTCCGGTAAGTTTTGAATATGCCGATGAGAGTGACGCCGGCCCCTATCCCATTCCGCCGGACGCACCGATCGAGGGCGGGCCAAAGGGAACGGGCGACCGTCATGTGATCGTCATCGATCGTGATAACTGGAAGCTCTACGAACTCTTCGATGCGCACCCAATTAAGGGGGGTGCAAGCTGGAAGGCGGTGGGCGGTGCGGTTTTTGATTTAAGCTCGAACGCCCTGCGGCCTGCCGGATGGACATCTGCGGACGCCGCGGGCCTTCCGGTTTTCCCCGGACTGGTTCGTTACGACGAGGTGCATGAGCTGAAGGCAATCACCCACGCCCTTCGTTTTACCGCTCAACGCACGCGCCGGGCATACGTCCACCCCGCACGCCATTTTGCCAGCGACAACCCGGACCCGAATCTTCCGCCGATGGGAATGCGCGTGCGCTTGAAGGCTTCATTCGACATCGGGAAGTTTTCGCCGGCGATGCAGGTCATCCTTTTCGCTTTGAAGAAGTACGGGATGATTCTGGCAGACAACGGCAGCGACTGGTATCTGAGCGGTGCGCCGGACCCGCGCTGGGATGACGACGATTTACGCACTCTGCGCTCGATCAAAGGCTCTGACTTCGAAGTTGTTCGCATGGGAACAGTGGAGATCCGGTAGATTACCCCCGCGTCTGGCGGTAAATGCCGAGAAGGAGAACACGGCAGTGGTAATCCGCTGCTCGAAACTATTGTTCAATGATAGTGCATCCCGAATACACACTTAGGAGAAGATATGAAAACTCAAACTGTAAATACAACCAAAATGCGATCAATTTTGGTCGCCTTCGTCTTCGTGGGCCTGCTGCTATTTGTTTCGACCTCGCCAAGCTATGGGCAGAAAGAACAAGCGGAGCGGACGACGACCCGCGACGGGCTGAAGGAAACCGGCTTTATGACAAACTCGGAAATCTCCGACGATCTCGAGGGCACCGAAGATGAGTACTTCTACAAATTTCAGGCCCGGCCGGGAAAACTGACGCTGACTATCGAAGTAACCGCCAACGAGACCAATGCCGGAGCCATGCTCGATCTGTTTGGGATTAACAACAAAGCGATTTTCTCCAACATGCTTGTTCAGGCAGCCGATGCTGGGAGCGAATGGGTCTCGAAAAGTGTGAATCTCGCTAAGGCACAAGACATCGTTATTCGTATCAAGGGGCTCCGGTACGGAAGCAGCCCCAGCTAACCGGGCGTCTACAAGATCCGTCTTGAAGGGACAGCCGTTAGCTTCAAAGACGTGGC
>JBGTEU010000755.1:0-9897 GCA_041747595.1 Bythopirellula sp. | reverse complement strand
CTGTGCAAGCGTAGGAGCATCCAAGAACCCCCAAATCTTTCGAATTAAAGGAATCTCACTTGGCGAATTGATTTCAATCTCTGACATGACTTGCTCCTGTTACTGGAAGAAAACTGACTTACACGTGCAAAATACACTTTTTAAATAAATATTAAACCTGTTCATATGTACATATTCATATCTATAACCACTTAATATAAAACATCTTATAGATACACAGCATTGCCTTCCAATAATTGTGTATTGACGTGTATTTTTTCATACATCAGGAGTGTATGATGATTGAAATCATTCTTGTGATCAAAGATCACTCCAACAGCATCCAGTAAGTGTACACATGAACACATCCAGCAAGGCCGCAGCCATTCGCGAGATATTACAGGGAAATACCCCCTATATCCGGACGCAAGACGTTAGAGAGCGTCTGAAAGCACGAGGAATAGAAGTTTCAGCTCAGCAAATAAGCAACGAAAAAGCACGTCAGAGGAGTAGGCCAGCAAGCGTAGAAGATTTGCCGGTGTCCGTACTGATAAAGCTAAATGCTCTTGTTGAAGAGGTCGGTTCGATAGAAATCGTCAAGAAAGCGATTGATGAACTGGCGCGTTTAAAAGTGCCCGGCCCGCGAAAGGGGTAGCCGGTCGCTGATCCCTTGCCTCACACAAACCGCAGCAGCGCATACTTCTTCTTCCCGCTCCGCACGACCATCACCGTTTCACTTGCCAAGTGCTCTGCGGTGAGCTGCGTGTCGATTTTTTCGATGCGGCGGTTGTTGATGTAGGCGCCGCCCTGCTCGACCGCGCGGCGGGCGTCGCCTTTGCTTTTGGCGAGGTTGGCTTCGACGAGGGCGTCGACGATGTTTAGTGTTCCGTCGCTAAGCCGCGAGCGGCTAAGCGTCTTGCTCGGCACGTCGGCGAAGATTTCGGTGAGCTGCGCGTCGCTAAGGTCGCTGATTTCGGCGCCGAAGAAAATCGCTGTGGCCTTTTGCACGGTCGCCAAGGCGACCTCGCCGTGGACTATTTTCGTGAGTTCTTCGGCGAGGCGGCGTTGGCTCATCCGCCCGCCGGGGTCGCTCGCTCGTGAGGCATCCAGCGATTCGATTTCTTCGTGAGAAAGTTCGGTGAGTAAGCGCAAACACTTCCCCGCGTCGGTATCTTCGACGTTAATCCAGTATTGATAAAACTGGTAGGGGCTCGTGCGATCCGCGGCGAGCCAGACGGCACCGCTCTCGGTCTTGCCCATCTTCGTGCCGTCGGACTTCGTGAGCAGCGGCCATGTGATTCCGTAAAGCTGCACGGAGTGCATTCGCCGCGCGAGGTCGATCCCCGCGGTGATGTTGCCCCATTGGTCGCTGCCGCCGGCTTGCAGTTCGCATCCGTATTTGTCGCTCAGGTACACAAAGTCGTACGCCTGCAAGAGCATGTAGCTGAACTCGGTGTAGCTCATGCCACCATCCGTAGTTAACTCGGGACTGCTAGTTGCACTTTCACTTATTATTTCTCCAGACAATTCGTGCTTGGTTTTAGAAGCACCTGCTTTGATTACATTAACTTCAGCACTAATCCCACGTCTAATACGATTTTTTACGGAGTCCTTGGCAAGCATCACATTCACGGGAAAGTTCTTACCGACGTCGCGCAGAAAATCGAGATAAGTCCAACTGCCGGTCCAATCGAAGTTATTGACCAACATCGCTTGGCATGGACCTGGCTCAAAATCGAGGAATCGGGCCATCTGCCGACCCATTCCT
Organism: Bythopirellula sp.; assembly: GCA_041747595.1. Classification (GTDB taxonomy): domain Bacteria; phylum Planctomycetota; class Planctomycetia; order Pirellulales; family Lacipirellulaceae; genus Bythopirellula. The sequence goes on along the minus strand of JBGTEU010000755.1, from coordinate 8,150 downwards.
TCGACGTTGGCTTGCAGGTCGTCCTTGGAAAGTAAATTGCGCTCGTCGCTTTTTCCGCTAGGGTCGCCGATCATGCCGGTCGCGCCCCCCACGACGGCAATCGGCCGGTGCCCCGCTTTTTGGAACCGCCGCAGCATGATGAGCCCCATCATGTGGCCGACGTGGAGACTCGAGGCCGTCGGATCGAAACCGGCATAGACGGTCCGCGGCCTCTCCGCGAGCCAGGCGTCCATGCCTGCATCATCAGTGGTTTGATGGATCAGGCCACGCCATTTCAAATCTTGAAACAACGAATCAACTGAGGATGAATAGCGGAGTTTCATGAATCAATCGTATCAGCAAGGAATATGTCATCCCGAAGGAGCCTTGGCGACTGAGGGATCTGGGTTATTCCCGCACTCGTCATCAGGTGCGTATGAAAGGTGAACCCAGATTCCTCTGGTCGTTGAACTCCCATCGGAATGACAGGCAACGAACAGACAACCGCCCATCATAGTTCCGCAATCCGAATTCCGAAATCCGAAATCGCTTCACCGCCACATGTCGTCGCCGGCGAAGGGATTAGTAAAGCCGTCGAGTTTTGGCTTGGGGAGCACTTTAAGCACTTGTTCGGCGAGTTTGAGATCGTCGCGGGTGGTGATTTTTAAATTCAATGGCGAGCCTTCGACCACCGTCACCGCGTGGCCGAGTTGCTCGACGAGCGTGGCGTCGTCGGTCACGTTCTTGCCCCCCCGGGCAGCGTAGGCTTTGAGCAACAGATCGCGGCGGAAGACTTGCGGAGTTTGCGCCTGCCAGAGGGCTTCGCGGCTCACGGTTTCGACGATCTTCCCGTGTGCGATCCGCTTGAGCGTGGCCGGCTCGGGGACCGCCAAAATAGCCGCCCCGTCGCGGGCTGCCGCTTCAAAGACTTCGTCGATCCACTTGTCGACAAGGCAAGGCCGTGCGGCATCGTGTACCGCCACCAAGTCGACGTCGGACTTCACCCGCGCGAGGGCCTGCTCCACCGAGTCGGCCCGTTCCTTGCCCCCCTTGCAGACTTCGATCCCCATGATGGCGATGTTCGCGCCAAACTTGCGATGGAATTCTTCCTGGTCTTCCGCGGCGATCACCACGATCACCTGCTTCACGTCGGCGCGGTTGAGAAATTTTTCAGCCGAGTGCAACCACACCGCCCGCCCCGCCAACGGCGCGAAGGGCTTCTTGTAGTTTTGATCCCGGAAGCGACGACTCGCTCCCGCGGCGGGCATGATGACGGCGACTTTGGACATGGGTGGTGAGTGACAGGTGGTTGGTTGTCAGGGTCATTCTGAGGGGAGTTCTGCGACCCTAAGAATCTAAGTTGAATTCGGAAAGGTCATCGAGTGCGTATTCAAGGTGATCCTAGATTCTTCAGTCGCCAAGGCTCCTTCAGAATGACATGCCGTCATCTTAACAAATCAGAGCCATCTCGCCCCAGCCATTTCCTTTGCTACACATCGTGCGAATAATTCCGATTGTGACGACCCAACGCGAGCTCTTCAGCCTGTTGAATTGGAGCAACATGGATTTCGTCTGCGCGCTGGCTTTTCTCATCATTGCAGACTGAAATCTTCGCTCGCGGAACTCAGCGGTTCGCGCGCAACCTGCCACCTTGTAATGCTTTACGCATGGGTGTCGTTCGCTTTCACGAGCAACGGCATGGCCTCTGCAATCCCTCGGTGCAGCACTCATCCACCGACGCATCACCCGAGGAAGCAACCGTGGCCACCAAGTCTCGCACGAATTCAGGAGCCCCCGCCAAATCCGCCCCCAAGGGAATCGCCAAATCGAATGGCGCTCCCCGCAAGCATACCGAAGGTGAAAACTTCGAGCGCGAACCCGACATTGAGGACGAAGTCTTCGATGATTTCGCCCCCGCCGAGGAAATCGAAGCCGACGAGGAAAGTGCGATCGACGATCCCGTGCGGATGTATCTCATGCAAATGGGTGAGATCCCCATGCTCAGCCGCGACCACGAAGTTTCTTCGGCGAAGCGGATTGAGCTCACCCGCACCCGTTTTCGCCGCGCCCTGCTCTGCAACGACTTTATGCTGCACGGGGCCGTGGAGCTTCTGCAAAAGGTGTTCGACGGTTCGTTGCGTCTCGACCGCACGATCGAAATCTCGGTAACCAATACCGCGGAGAAGAAGCGGATCCTCAAGCGGATCGGGCCCAATCTGATCACAGTTCGTCATCTGCTTTCCCAGAATCAAGCCGATTTCCGTCTCGCCGTGAGCCGGCGTGCCACCAAGCAAGAACAGCACGTCGCGTGGCGGCGCATGATCCGCCGCCGCAACAAAGCCGTCCGATTGGTGGAGGAGCTCAACATCCGCCTGCAACGCCTTATGCCACTCTGGGAACAATTGCGCGAAATCTCGACGCGGATGTCCACCATCAAAAGTCAACTCAAGAAGCCCGAGGAATTGCTCCATTCGGTGTTGCACCGCGAATTCACCGAGGAACTCAAATACCTGATGCGGATTTCCTTGGAAACGCCACAAACCTTAGCTCGGCTCGTACACCGTACCATCCATCACAAGAACCACTACGATGCCGCCAAGCGCGAACTCTCCGCGGCAAATCTGCGGCTCGTCGTTTCGATTGCCAAGCGTTACCGCAATCGCGGCATGAGTTTCCTCGACCTCATTCAGGAAGGCAACACCGGCTTGATGCGGGCCGTTGATAAATTTGAGCACGCTCGCGGCTACAAATTCTCGACCTACGCCACATGGTGGATTCGCCAGGCGATCACAAGGGCGATTGCCGACCAAAGCCGCACGATTCGTTTGCCGGTCCACATGATCGACACGATGAGCAAGATTCGCACCGTGACGGCGGCGTTCGTCCAAGAGTTCGGTCGTGAGCCGAACGCCGAGGAAATCGCCGAACGAGCCGGTCTCTCGTTGGAAGATGCCCGCTGTGTCCACAAGATGACCCGACATCCGCTCTCGCTCGACCAACCCGTGGGCGATCACGAAGACAACTACTTCGGCGAATTCCTCGAAGAGCAGCGCGACGACGATCCGCTTTACGATTCGAACCTCGAAGCTTTGAAGGAAAAGTTGGAAGAGGTGATGACCGACCTTTCGCACCGCGAGCGAGAAATCCTGCGGCTCCGCTACGGTCTGGCCGACGGTTACACCTACACGCTCGAAGAAGTGGGCAAGATTTTCTCGGTCACTCGGGAGCGTGTTCGGCAGATCGAATCCAAGGCGGTTCGCAAATTGCAATCCCCTTATCGCTGCCGCTCGCTGACCGGTTTCCTCGATGGCGTGGAACCCGCCCCGGTCGAAGCAACCTAACACTCCTCGGTTGTCATGGGATGCGTCGGCTTTCTCCCGCCGGCGCATCCTCATTTGCTTAATTTAACTTACTAAATCGAGAAGCACTCGATTTCGAGCCGCAAGAGTTCCTCGGCGACAGCCGCCGCGGAACTGGGGCGTCGCAGCGAATCTTTTGACAGTAACCGATGGACAAGCGATGCCACCGGCTTGGGAACCCGCGGCAACAGGTCGCGAACGCACGTGGGTTTTGATTCGCGGTGCATGCGAACCAATTCGTCAGGCGATTTCGCGGCAAAGGGAACTTGGCCGGTAAGCATTTCGTACAAGGTGACCCCCAGGCTGTAGAGATCGCTGGTGGCATCGACTGCCAGGCTGGAAGTCACCGCTTCGGGCGCGATGTAATTGAGCGTGCCGGTCACCGGCCGCGACGACCAATGACGGGCTTCGCTGGCCGAGTATGCGAAGCCCAAATCAATGAGCGTGGCGTGTCCTTCCGACGAGACGACGATGTTGCTCGGCTTCACGTCGGAGTGGATCATTTGAGTTGTTTCGTGCAAGGCCGCGAGCGCCTCGGCCACTTGACGCACGATCCACAAGCTCATGGGGATGGGCAATCGCGTCCCTTGCTGCAGAATCGTGGCAATGGAACAGCCGGTCAATTTGGGCGTGACAAAGTAAAACGGTGCTTGCTGCACGTTGGCCGAGAGCACTGGCAGCAAATGGGGATGGGAAACTTGCCGCCCGACCCACACCGCACGGCGCTGCATTTCAATGGCCTGCGGATCGCGCCACCACTCTTTGCGGAGTGCTTTGACGACGTAATTAGCTGGCTGGCTCGCCGGGGCATCCGCGGGACGGGCCGAATAGACGCGGGCCAATTCGCTTTCGCTCAACAAACGCACCAATTGCCAGGGGCCCATGCGGCCCACGGCGGATTGTTGAGAGTGGAGATCGGTCGCGGCGAAATTGGCGGTAACAGGAGACGAGGTGTCAACGGTGGCCATACAGAGTAGTTGCACTTTATTCAGTGAAAAGGGTTCGGGCGCAGAGCGAGCGGGGTTATAGGGTCTCTCTACACACGGTTTTGCTCGGCACGACCAAGAAGTTGGCGTTCCAACGTTAGGCTGCCGGAGATACTGGGTCTAAATCTTCCATCGGCCAATGAGACCCGCGGACTCAACGTTCAAAGTCGCAAGTTGGGCGATCAATTTCCACCGCGCGTCAAGCTGGTAAAAGAGCGCGGGCTTTAACGTCACGAACCGACATATTTTGCCAGCACCGTACGGGCCTCGGCTTCGTCTTCGGTACCACCCACGATCGAGCGGCCATCGGCGAAAACGGTGATTAAATATTTGTCGACCGCGAGCCGCACGAGATAAGGGTTCGACGTCACGTCACCCACGCCCCGAAGTTTTTCTGCTAGCACCGTCAAATCGGCTGACTCGGCGTCCACGGGCGAAATCTGCACCGAATTGCGGCCGCAGAGTTTCGTGACCGCGGCCCCCCGCTCGCCGCTAAGCCAGGGGAATCTTCGCGCGCCGCAAGTGGGGCAGTCTTCGCGGCGGCTCGCTTGCATGTTGATCGAACGGACCTGATTGCTCCACAAATCGAACACCGTGAGCTGTGGATTCACGGCCGCCGTGTTGCCGCTGCAGAGTTTGATCGCTTCCATCACCTGGTAAGCGGCGACGACGGCCACAATCGGCGCGAGCACGCCCGCCGTCTCGCAGGTCGGCATACTCGCGGCGGGGGGTGGCTCCGGCAGAAAGCAACTCAGGCAGGGGGATTTCCCCGGCAGGATCGCCATGGTTTGCCCCTCGGCTCCCACGCAGCCAGCGAAGACCCATGGCAGGTTGTTCTCGACGGAAAAATCGTTGATCAAATAGCGCGTTTCAAAATTGTCGGTGCCATCGACGATGACCTGCACGTCGCCGGCCAAGCGGCGGATGTTGCTAGCGTTCACATCGACGACGAGGGGTTCGATCACGACTTCCGAATTCACTGCCGCAAGTCGTGCCGCCCCCGCGACCGCCTTGGGAAGCTGCGCCGTGGCGTCTGCTTCGGTAAAGAGTGTTTGGCGATGCAGGTTGTCGCATTCCACGAAATCGCGGTCGACGATTCGCACAAAACCGACGCCGGCACGCACCAATAAATCGGCCGCCACACAGCCCAACGCCCCGCACCCCACCACGAGCACCCGCGCCGCGCGTAGTTGCTCCTGTCCCGCTTCACCAAAGGGGGCAAAGCGAACTTGTCGGCGATAGCGGTCAGACGTTGAATCCGGAACTCTCATTTGTTTCTCAAACAAAATAACCGGCCAAACTCAATTCAGGCGCCAACTCGGCTTGCAGACGGTCGCAACCAGCACGGGCCGACTTGATTTGGCTCGCTACATCTATGCGAACAGCAATCACGGGCTTGTCGCAAGTCGCCGCCCACGCGGGCGGGCGTTCACCACCACTCAGTTCGATCACAATCGCGTCATGTTTGCCACTCGGCTCATGATCTTGCGCGTTCACGATGATGGCGACAAAAGTCTGCCGCGGCGAATCGGAACCGAGTTCTGCCAGCTGATCGGTACTCACCAACACCACAAACACCGCGGGATACCAAGCTAATTGGCGAACCACATTATTGACGGCCAGGTCGTTGCCTCGCAAATCGATGATGAGCGGCACGCCCAGCCGGCTGGCCATCTGGCAAACATCTTCTCCGGAATTAGTCACCCAAAGGGCCGTTTCGCAGTTCCGAGCGATTCGCAAATCATTTTCCGTGGGCGAATCGAACCTTAAGCCCCGCAATACGATCCGCTTCGATTCCAATCGCAAATTGCGTCCCTCGCAATTAAATCGCTTGATTCCTGCGGGTAGAATTTCTTCCCGCTCGGTGCCGCCCTGAGTCTTTACTTTCAATCGCAGGTCATACCAAAACGGCATTTGCGCCGTCCAGTAACACGGCTCCATAACCAAAGCTTCAACGCCACCGCCAGTCGCCGTCGCCTTAAAATGAAAATCTGCCGTCAGGGTTTTGGTGAACTCGCAATAGGGGCCCCGCACAACACCGGTTATGTCTCCGATGGTCGAACCCGCACGCGCCGCAAGCAGAATCCGCGCATGATTCTCGGTACGCTCGGTAACAATAAGATCCAGTGAATCTTGCATATTTAGCTGGCCGCCAACGCCTTCGCCGTTTTCTTGAGTTCTCGCGATAAAAACTTACCCGTCGTCGAAGCGGAATTGGCCGCCACTTGTTCCGGCGTTCCCACGGCAACAACGCGGCCCCCCTCGTCTGCAGAGCCGGGCCCCAGGTCGATCAGCCAGTCGGCCGCCTGCATCATCAACAGGTTGTGATCCACCACGACCAGGGAATGTCCCATTTCGACGAGTGAATCAAAGCAATCCAAAAGTTGCAGCACATCGGAAAAATGGAGTCCGGTCGTCGGCTCATCGAGCACGAACAACGTGCGGCCCCGCCGTTCGGCGGAGATGTAAGTCGCCATCTTAAGCCGCTGGGCTTCGCCCCCGGAAAGCGTGTTCGCCGGTTGTCCGAGACGCAGGTAATCGAGCCCGACGTCCATCAGGCATTTGAGCCGGGCCAGGATTTTGCGTTGCCCCCGGAAGAAGGTAAACGCCTCGCGGGCTGACAGTTTCAGCACCTCGGCGATGTTGTAACCGCGATACTTCACGTCGAGCACTTCGCGGCGGAAGCGTTGTCCGTGACACTCAGGGCATTTCATATACACGTCGGCCATCAGCCGCATATCGATCTGCAAAAAGCCATCCCCCTGGCATGCTTCGCAACGCCCCCCTTCGACATTAAAGCTGAAGTGGCTCGCTTTAAATCCCCGCGATTGCGCCTCATTCGTTTCGGCAAACAGCGCGCGGATCGGGTCGAATGCCTTGAGATAGGTCACGGGATTGGAGCGCGGTGTGCGCCCAATGGGGCTTTGATCGACGAGCACGGCGTCTTCAATCTGATGAACGCCCAGAATGTCGCTGAACGGTTCAGGGCGTTCCACTTCTTGCCGCAATCGCTGAGCGACCGCGGGAAATAAGGTTTGCTGAACGAGCGTGCTCTTGCCCGATCCGCTCACGCCGGTAACGACGCACAGCACCGACAGGGGAAACTCGACCGAGACGTTTTGTAGATTGTTGCCGCTGGCACCCTCAATACGAATCACCCCCCGCTCCGTCGGGCGTCGTCCGACACGTTTACCTAGCGTCCGTCGGCCGGAAAGCCAATCCCCCGTGCGACTCTCGCGGCTTTCGATCATCTGAGCGGGAGTTCCCTGGAACACGATCTTGCCACCGAACTCACCCGCGCCAGGACCCAACTCCACCACCTGATCCGCGGCCAGCAAGACCGCCGCTTCGTGCTCGATGACGGCGACCGTGTTGCCTCGGTCCCGCAATGCACGAATCGAGCCGACCAGTTGCGGCACGTCGGCAGGGTGCAAACCGACGCACGGCTCGTCAAGTACGTACAACATGCCGACGAGATTGGAACCCAAGGCCGATGTGAGCGATACCCGCTGGGCTTCGCCACCACTTAGAGTTCGCAAAGGTCGCTCGAGCGACAAGTGCGCTACGCCGACGTGGTCGAGATACTTGAGCCGACTCACCACTTGTTCCAAGAGCAGTCGCCCCACCTGTTGTTGCCACGGGGTAAGCGTCAACGCCTCAAACCAAGCAATCGCCTCGCGGATTTTGAGACGTGAAATCTCGGAGATGTTCAAACCGCCGATTCGCACGGCGAGGGCCGACTTGTTAAGCCTTGCCCCGCCGCACTCGCTGCAAGGGTAATAGCTTCGCCAGCGGCTCAAGAACACGCGAAGGTGCATTTTGTATT
>JBGTEU010000754.1:0-1709 GCA_041747595.1 Bythopirellula sp. | reverse complement strand
CAAGGGGTCGACGGCACTGAGGGCGTAGCGGGGCGATCTACTCAAGAGTTTCGCGGCAATAATGGCGACAATCGTCGCGACCGAGGTTGTGAGAATAATTCCCCCCAGCGGGCCTGTGGGATCGGCACTGTTGCTCAGTACGCGGTAGCCGATAATTGTGAAGGGAACAATCGTCACATTGCTGGTGTTGAGCGCCAAAAACATCGCCATCGAATTGGGCGCGGTGTCTTTCTGAGGAGTGAGCGTTTGCAGTTCTTCCATCGCCTTGAGGCCCAGTGGCGTGGCGGCATTGTCGAGGCCCAGCATGTTTGCCGACAGATTCATCAGGATGGCCCCTTGTGCGGGGTGACCATCGGGGACCTCGGGAAACAGCCAACGCATGAGTGGTTGGAGCAGTCGGGCCAGCGCGGCGACCATCCCCGAATCTTGAGCGATTCGCAACAATCCCAACCAAAGGGCCATGATGCCAATCAGACCGATGCAAATTTCCACGGAAGTTTTGGCGGCATCGATCGTGGCCGCATTGATGTCTTTGCCTATCTCAAGCAGGTTGCGCTGGTCCCCTTCCTCAGCGACGTTTGCCGGAGGCGATTCCTCGGTCGCCGCCGCATGCTCCACGGCGGCGGAATGTCCCTTCGAGCTATTCCAGGCCCCCTTGCCGAACCCGTAAACGATGCCGATTACCAACATCCAGAACCAGATTTTATTGAGCATGGGCTGCTTTACCTGTAGCTTTTCCTGTAATAGCTCCAAACGCCAGGACAACGGTCACAACCGTGATGATAAGACGCGGCGCCCTCTAGCTTAGCAAGAGTTTTACAAAAAACACTACGTAGCCTCTCGAAAATGCGCACGCCGGTAACTAGAATTTAGCAAGGGGCTCACGCGGCCGGCAGCAAGCCCCTCGCAGTGCTCGGATCCGCCGATTGGTTTGCAGGGTTGTCATGACTGTTGAGGACAAAACTCGAGTTCGTCAAGTTGCCTTGCTCGTGGAAACCGAGGATAGCTGGGGGTGCAGCGTCATTCGCGGCATCGCCGACTATTCGCAAGATCACGGCCATTGGAATCTGCTGATCGATCCACGAGATCACGAGCAGCGATCGATGCTCCCCGATCTTTGGGAAGGGGACGGCATCATCGCCCGAATTGGCAGCCGCACGCAACTCGATCAGATTCGCAATCGTCCCGAGCCGAAGATCAATATCGATACGGTGTTTGAAGGTCTCGACGGAATCTACGACGTCATTACCGACGACGTCGAACGAGCGGAGTTGGCACTCGCGCACTTGCGCGATCGTGGCTTCGAGGAGTTTGCTTATTTCGCGCCGCCCAGCCTGAAATACTCTAACCAACGCGGCCAGGCATTTATCGAAGCCGTCACCAAGGCCGGCTACCGCTGTCGCGAATACAAACCCGGTTATCGCGTCGGTCGAAAAATTGGTTGGGAAGAACAACAACGTCGCGTGAGTCGTTGGCTCAAGTCGTTGCCAAGTCCCGTGGCCGTGTTCACGGTGGATGCCCATCGAGGGCGTCAACTCGCCGAGATTTGTTACTTGAGCGGCATCCGCGTGCCCGACGAAGTGGCCATCCTGGCCGGCGATACGGATGAACTCATGTGCGGGGTTTCGACGCCACCGTTATCGAGCATCGCGTTGGCTGGACGACGCATCGGTTACGAAGCGGCGGCGTTGTTGGACCGTTTGATGGAA
>JBGTEU010000753.1:0-3950 GCA_041747595.1 Bythopirellula sp. | reverse complement strand
ATGGCAGGGACGAGCGGGTAATCGTCTGTTGCAAGCCCTGTTCAAGCGAAAATTGGGGCTGCCAACCAAGCCCTTTGAGGCGGCTGTTATGGCCAACGATCATTGAAGGGTCGTCGACGCGCGTGGGCAACGCCCCCAATTTCAGGAGCTCCCGTTTCCCCATCAACTCGGCGACTCGCTCCGCCATGACGCCAATGGAGGTCACCTCGCCCGAGCAGATATTAACGGGCCCCGTGATTGTGCTGCCAAGAATGGCGACAAGCGCACTTGCCACGTCGTCGATATATAGAAAGTCGCGGCGTTGCTCTCCGGCGGAGCAAAGTGCCGGTTCATTACGCTGGAGGGCGGAGATGACTGCTCCCGGCATGCGGCTTTCGCTCGCCCCGGGACCATACATAAAAAACAATCGTGCCCAAGCCGTACTCAGTCCCTGTTGCTGCATAGTGGCGAGATGATTCGCAGCCGACAACTTGGCCTGCCCGTAAAGCGTGTTTGGCCGACACGGAGTTTTCTGTTCACGGCAAACACCCATTGTCCAATCGTATTCCGCACACGATCCCACGCCGACGATTCGCGTTCCGCCCGCCGCAGCGAAGCAATCGAACAATTCAACCGTGGATCGCAGCCATTCATGGTTCTCCGCTGAATGCCAAAAGCTTTTCGGGTCGGTACACCAAGCCGCATGCAACAGATGTGTTGGCTCAATCTCGCTAATTATCGCTCGCATTATTGCAAAGTCTTTTAAATCCGCGCGATGCCATTCAATATTCATACCCGACTCTGAGATCGCACGCCGAGAAACCGCGTGTATTTCCCAATCTTGGTTACAGAGTAAGTCGAGACACGCCCGCCCGACAAAGCCAGTGGCACCGGTGATGAGTATTCGTTTCATGCGAGGGCCGTCCAATTTCGATCCCGTTCGGAGATCACTTCGGGAACAAGGGGCCAGTCGATGCCGATTGCTTCATCATCCCAGCGAAAACCGCATGCCCAGGCAGCATGGTAGGCCGTCGACATCTGATAATAAACTTCGGCATTGTCACTGAGAGTGATAAACCCGTGGGCAAATCCCACCGGAATATAGAGCATCGTGCCGTTGTCTTCGCTCAGTTCAAACGCCTGCCAAGCTCGATAAGTCGGCGAATTCTCACGTATATCGACAATCACATCGCAAATGCACCCGCGATTGCAGCGGACGAGCTTCGTTTCAGCATGGGGGGGGACTTGAAAGTGCATTCCCCGCAGAGTACCCCGGTGGCGATTGAAGGAGACATTCACCTGTGAAAGCTGTGAGCTCAAACCTTGTTTGGCGAATTCCTCTTCGCACCAAAGCCGCGCGAAGTGACCCCGCTCATCTTCGTGCCGTTCGGGCTCGACGACAAATGCCCCCGTAAATTGTGTCGGCAAGAATCGCACGGGATGAATCCAAAGGTTTTAAGCGACCCGCAACTCGGGGATGGGGATAATAAACTGCCCACCGTTAGCACGATATTCGCGCTGTTGCTCGAGAATTTCGTCCGCGAAATTCCAGGTGAGCAGCAAACAGTAATCAGGGCGATCTTCCACGAGTCGCTCGGGATGGCAAATCTTGAGATGCGTGCCGGGGGTGTAGTGTCCTTGCTTGACCGTGCTGCGGTCGACGACGTAATCGAACAGTTCCGCGCCGATGCCAAAGTAATTGAGCAGCGTGCTCCCCTTTGCCGACGCCCCGTAGACGGCGATCCTCTTTTTGTCCGCTTTCAGACGGTGCAAGAGGGTTAGCAATTCCTCGCGAAGTTTTGCAACTCGCTCACCGAATCCGCGATAAAACTTTTCGTTCCGCACCCAAGCCGCTTCCGCGGCGAGCAATTGCTTAACGCTATCGGTGACTTTGCTCGCTCCCAACTGTGTGGCGAAGAATCGCAACGAGCCGCCATGAATCGGTAAGCGCTCGACGGCGACGATTTCCAATCCGTGTCGACGGAATAATTGATCGAGGGCCGTCAGCGAAAAGTAACACAAATGCTCGTGATAGATCGTGTCGAATTCGACATGTTCGAGCATATCGTGCAGGTAAGGGCACTCAACGACGGCCATTCCGCCCGGCTTGAGGAGCTTGCTGAAACCAGCCACAATGCCGTTCAGATCGGCCACGTGGGCAAGCACATTATTGGCATGGATCACATCGGCGCGACTGCCTTCATCGGCCAGTTTCGTAGCGAGATCGCTGCCAAAGAATTCCGAAATCGTCGGCACACCACGCTCGTTGATCGCCACCTCGGCGATGTTACGGGCCGGCTCGATTCCCAGCACCGGTACGCCCGCCTTTTGATACCACTGCAACAAGTAACCATCGTTGCTGGCGATTTCCACCACCAGACTGTCGCTACCAAGGGTGCGTTCGCCGATCAACCGCTCGGCAATCGTTTTCGCGTGCGACACCATCGTGTCGGAGAACGAAGAGAAATAGGCGTAGTCGCGGAATAGAATCTCCGGTGGCACGGTTTCGGTGATCTGCACAAGCGAGCAATCCGCGCACCATGCGAGGTCCAACGGCCAGGTCGGTTCCGGCTCGTGAAGCTGTGCATCGGTAAGCAAACGGTTCGCCAGCGGCGTCCTGCCGAGCGACAAAACCGTTTTCAGGCCGACTTTGCCGCAGGAACGGCAGGAAACACGCTCGGCATTTGCTGATTCTTGTTGAAGTAGTTCGTGTACCATTGGATCGTTTTCGAAAGTCCTTCTTCCAGTGTGAACAGCGGAAGCCAATCGAGCATTGCCCGTGCCTTCGACGCATCGAGATATTGATGCTTGATTTCTTGCGAGGCTTCTCCCAGGACTCGCGGCTCGAGTTTCGAGCCCATTTGATAGAGTACCCTTTCAACCAACTCCAACACCGTGAGCTGGATTTCGTTGGAGAGATTGAACGCGTGCCCTACGACTGCCGGATTCTCGGCCATCTTCTCGGCAAGGTGCATATACGCAGCCGCACCATCCTCGACGTAAAAATAATCGCGGATGAACGAACCGTCGGAACGAATCACCGGTCGCTGGCCCCGTAAGACGGAGCGAATCGTTCCGGGTAAAATGCGATTCCAGTTGAGATCACCCCCGCCGTAAAAATTTCCGCAGCGGGTGATGCAAACCGGCGTCCCGTAGGTGTGGGCGTATGATTGAGCGATCAGGTCGCTGCACGATTTGCTCACGTCATAGGGGTGCTGACCGGCAAGCGGAGTTGCTTCCGTGTACGGAAGCACTGGGCAATCACCATAGGCTTTGTCAGATGAAGCCGCGACGATCTGTTTAACTCTTGGGCTGCGGCGACAGGCTTCGAGCAACTTCCACGTGCCACCGACGTTGGCCTCGAACGTGGAAAGCGGATTGCGATTGGCGATTCCCACGATCGCCTGAGCGGCGAGGTGCATCACGGTTTCGATTTCAAATTCGCCGAGCGCCCGCTCCAGGACGGCCGAATCGCAAATGTCACCGCGGACCACCGTCACTTGATCGATCATGCCACTGCGTACAAGTTCCGCTTGCGGCGTCCAATCGCGGACCAAGCAAACCACGTCGGCCTCAGCATCAAGCAAACGCCGCACGAGCCAGCCACCCACGAGCCCCGTGGCACCGGTCACAAACACGCGGCGATCTCGCCAAAATTCCAAATTCATGACTGGTTTCTCTATGCGATCCGTTTTAACGGGTTGTGTGTTTTTTCTTCTTGCGGCAAGAGTTCTAGACGAACCGCGCTATCTCCCCAATTTTTCCAAGGCGCGGCGCCCGACTGCCAAAGGTTTTCAAGCGTATGTTTGTCGCGCAACGTATCCATGCACTGCCAGAAATCGCCGTGGCGATAGGCTGCCAGTTGGTCATCGGCGGCTACTCGCTCAAGCGCGTCCGCTTCGAGGCTCCAGGCGTTGTCTTCGAGATAATCGAAGATGCCCGGCTCGAAGACAAAGAACCCGCCGTTGATC
>JBGTEU010000752.1:0-4330 GCA_041747595.1 Bythopirellula sp. | reverse complement strand
AATCTCTCACTCACAAATCGTTCATCGTCGTCGGCTTAGGCGAAGCGCTCTTCGATTGTTTTTCCGAAGAGCGAATCGTGCTCGGCGGGGCACCGGTCAATTTGGCCGTGCATGCCAATCAGTTATTGCAGGGGCGGGGTCGCGGAGTCGCGGCAAGCAGTGTTGGCCAAGATGAGCTTGGCGCACGGCTGCTCGCCGATCTCGTTCAACGCGGCATGGCGACCGACTCTATCACAATCTCGGCCAAGTTCCCCACGGGCACGGTAAAGGTGGAGGTCGATAACGCCGGGCACCCCGAATATGAGATCACCGAAAACGTGGCCTGGGATCATTTGGAGTTTACTGGCGCCTGGGCCGAGCTCGCCCCCCAATGTTCGGCGGTTTGCTTCGGCACCTTGGCCCAGCGCTCGCCGGAAAGTCGCGACGCGATTCAGAAGTTCCTGACGAACGCCCCGCAGGCGCTGCAGGTGTGCGATCTCAATCTGCGGCAGCAATTTTTTACGGCCGATATTATTCGTGACAGTTTGGAAGCGGCCAACGTGCTCAAGCTTAATGAAGATGAATTGACGGCGGTGGGCGAGGCGTTGGATTTGGAAACCATCGAGCGAAGCGTCGACGAGCGAGTGGCGACTCTCATCGAAAGGTTCGATTTGAAGCTGCTCGCGCTGACTCGCGGCAAGCGGGGCACAGTGTTGTTTACCGCCGACGAAAAAGTCGAAGGGGATGCCGCCAATTACCCCAGGCAACCCGACGCCGACGACGTGGGGGCCGGCGATTCCTGCTGCGCGGCGATCATCGTGGGCTTGCTGCTCAAGAAGCCGCTGCAAGAGATCGTGAATCTCGCCAACCGCGTAGGGGCGTATGTCGCGTCACAGCCAGGCGCAACGCCGGTGTTGCCGCGGGAGATTTTGGAGCGGGGTTAGTCGCGAAACCGCAAGCGGCTATTCGAGTTGCTTTCGGAAGCGGCTGATGCTGATGGTGAGCACGATTACGCAGCAAATCGCGAGGCCCTCGATCATGGGGATGAGGTCGACGAACGTCGCGCCACGCAGGACGATGCCTCTCAGAATCTCGATAAAGTACGTAGCGGGAATCGCGAAGGTCACTAAATAAATCGGCAGGGGCATTTCGCTCCGCGGGAAGACGAAGCCCGAGAGCAACACCGAGGGAAGCATGATCACAAACGCGAACTGCAAGGCCTCGACCTGACTCTTGGCCAGCGTGGAGACCAGCAATCCCAAGCCCAACGAACAGACCATGAACAACATGGCCAGACTGAGCAAGAGGCCGATATCGCCGCGGATCGGCACGCCGAAGAGGTAAATCATCACCGAGAGGACAATCAGAGTTTCGACAAACCCCACCGCCGCATAGGGGACGAGTTTCCCCAGGAGCAGCCCCGTGCGTCCCACGGGGGTAACGAAGAGTTGCTCGAGCGTGCCGAGTTCGCGCTCGCGGACGATGGCAAACGAGGTGAGAAACAGCGTTACGAGTTGCAGGATGATGCCCACCAAGCCAGGCACGAAAAAGTAGGGGCTCTTGAGGTCGGGGTTAAATAAGAGCCGCGGTCGGATTTCGATCGGCAGGTCGGCCTTGCCCGTGGGATCGCGGGCCGGCGCGAGTTGCACCGCCTCGGCCTTTTGCCGAGCCATTGCTATCGAAAGATTCACGCCCAGAAGCTGCGAGGTGTTGAGCGCAGTGGTGGCCACTTGCGAATCGCTGCCATCGATCAACACTTGCACCTGGACTTGCTCGCCGCGGATCATGCGGTCGGAGTAATTCGGAGGAATCTTGATCCCCACCTTGGCATCACCAGCGATGATGGCATGCATGAAATCGTCTTCATTTCGCACCTCGCTGACAAGTTTGAATCGTCGGGTGTTCACAAACGCGTCGATCAATTGCCGCCCCTGCGCGCGGCCATCCATGTCGAAGATCACGGTCGGGATATTCTCGATCTGCGTGTCGATGGCGTAGCCGAAGATGATCGTTTGCATCACGGGCACGACAAGCATGAAGAAAATCGTCGACGGCTGGCGGCGGATGTGAAAGAACTCTTTGACCATCACGGCGAGCAGGCCGTCGGTCGTGCGGCTGCGGCGTTCTTTGCGTGGTGGCTGTGTCGCAGGAGCCGGGGGGTGCGATTGGGATTGCAGCGCCGCGTCTTTAGAAGCGAATTGAATTGTTTTGGTGGGGGTTTGCTGGCTGGCTTCCGCATTGCGGGTGAGCGTGACGAACACATCTTCCAACGTGGGGGAAATCTCGCGGATTTCGAGTTCACCAGCCGCAATCCCGAGATCCTTTTCGAGCGACGCGGGGGTGAGCCGCTCGCCGACCATCATGTGGATCGTCTCGCCGAAAAGCGTGGCGTCTTCGACGCCCGGAATTTGACGCAATTCCATGAGCCGCTCGGCGGGGCGGGGCAAGCGGAGCTCGTACCGTTTCGTGCCCGGCGGCGTCACTTCGGGGAGCGATTTGAGTTCGTCCGGTTTTCCCAACACCAACAACCGCGACATGTAAATGTAGCCAACGTCGGTGCATCGCTCGGCTTCGTCCATGTAGTGGGTCGTGACGAAGAGCGTCACGCCGCGGGCGGACAGCTCGAACAGCAAATCCCACAATTGGCGACGCGCGACCGGATCGATCCCCGCGGTCGGTTCGTCAAGAAACAGAATCTCGGGATTGTGAATCAACGAACATGCGAGCGCCAACCGTTGCTTCCAACCCCCGGAAAGCGTGCCGGCAAGTTGGTCGATGCGGTCGCCCAACCCCGTGAGGGCCAAAAGTTCCGCCTGCCGTTCTTGAATGCGGGCATGAGTGAGACCATAAATGCGGCCGTAAAATTCGATGTTTTCACGCACCGAGAGATCGGCATACAAGCTGAACTGCTGCGACATATACCCGACGCGGCGTTTGATGAGCTCGGCATCGCGAAGGGCATCGTAACCCAGCACCGTGGCGGAGCCGCCCGAAGGGGTGAGAATACCGAGCAGCATGCGGATGATCGTCGATTTGCCGCTGCCATTCGGGCCCAAGAGGCCGAAGATCGACGCGCGTCGGACGTTGAATGTCACATCCTGCACGGCGACCAGCTCGCCGAACCGGCGTTCGAGATTGTGAACGCTAATCACCGAATCGCCGGATTGATCGATATCGGCATCGCTCATTGAGGAGTGTCCTCAACTGCGGGAATCCCGTCGAGCCACACGTCGGCTGATGTGCCGGGGCGGAGTTGGTCGAGTCCTTCTTTGAGCGTGGCCTTGATGCGAAAAACTTGCTTGCCGCGTTCCTCGGGCGTTTGCACGTTGCTTGGCGTGAATTCCGCTTGGCGGGCGATGAACGTGATTTCGGCGGCGAACTTCTTGTCGGGGAAACTATCAACCGTCACCCACACTTGCTGGCCCAGCTTGAGGTTCATCCATTTCTGTGGCACGTAGGTGCGAACCCAGTAACTGCTGTTATCAAGCACCGACATCACCGGCGCCCCCGCCGACACCAAATCGCCCGGCTCGAGTTCGAGGGCTTCGACCGAGCCGGCAACGGGACTCTTGATGACAAGCTCGTCGATGCGAGCCTGAATCGCGGCGAGACCCGCGGCGGCGGAATTTCGCGCGGCCCGCGCGGCGGCGATTTCTTCCTCGCGGTAGCCTTTCTCCGCCAACTCCCAGGCAAGCCGTGCTTCGTCAACCATGGCGCGGGCTTCACGAATTTCTTCCTCGCGGGTGCCGGCCTCGATGAGGCTCAATTCTTCTTGCCGCAACCTCATGTTGGCTCCCGCCGAATCGAGGCCTTCGGTCGCACGGTCGAGTTCTTCCCTGGTGAGTGCATTGGTGTTGACCAAACCTTGAATGCGATTGAAGTTCTCCGTGGCAAATCGCAATTCCGCCTGAGCCACCCTCACGCGGGCACGAGAGGCGTCAATTTCCTGCGGCCGAGGCCCGGCAACAAGTTTATCCAGACGAGCATTGAGCTGCTCGTAGCGAGCCTTGGCCTGACCGATTTCCTCTGAACGATAACCGGCCTCCATACGCTGCAAATCGGCGGCACGGGCCGCGAGATTTGCCTCCGCTTCTTTAAGTTGCTCTGTAAGTTCAAACGGTTCGAGCTTCACGAGGAATTGGCCCGGCTCGACTGCGTGGCCCTCATCGACAAGCACTTCCTGAACGCGACCGCCGACCCGCGAGCCGAGGCGGATTTCATCGGCCTCGATGAAACCTGAAACGTGCTGCGAAACGGGCCGCAATTGACTGTAGACAATCAGCCCGGCGAGCAGCGCCACGAAAATCAGAATCGCGAGGAGTCGTTTAATCATGGAAGAGTCACACCGAGG
>JBGTEU010000751.1:0-5382 GCA_041747595.1 Bythopirellula sp. | reverse complement strand
GAAACACCGACGGCAATTTCAAATTCGGCTCGTTGAGCATCGTCTTGACGACAAGCCGCGCGCCGGTCGTGGTGTTCACGAGTATGTAAATCACGCCAAACCGGTCCGTCGCGTCGGGGTAGTACAAATAATCCACCGCCGTCAACTCGGCCAGCATGTCGAAACCCAACTGCTCCTTCAAGTGCTCGAGCATCTCAAACAGTTGCGGTGGCTTCACATGCACGCGCACGTTGTCGCGGAACTCGCTCATCACGAACGAGTCGGCGCCAAATGTCGTGCGAAGTTGTTCTAAAATGTCGCTCAGCATAAATACTGTGTGGATTCCAAATTTCTACTAGCCGAGGGCGGCAGCCCACGGTGCGTGGTCATTCTGTTTGCCTATCGCGTCGTCTATCGTGGTTCAGCCATTTGGTGGGCATCGGGCGACGGCGGTTCACGAAACAGGAGGCGTCGCATTTCGCCCGGATCGTATTTGCCTGGTCCTTCGGGAGTCGTTCGTTTGGCGAATTCGCTGCCGTCGTGCGTGCCCCCTTTCTTGATTTTTGCTTGCAGGTCCATGATCCCCTGGATCAATTGCTCCGGCCGCGGTGGGCAACCGGGGACGTAAACGTCCACGGGGATAAAGCGGTCGACCCCTTGCACCACGGCGTACGTATCGAACACCCCGCCGGAGCACGCGCAGGCCCCCATCGAGATGCACCACTTCGGTTCGGGCATTTGCAGCCAAATTCGCTGCAGCACAGGCAGCATCTTCATCACAACCCGGCCGGCGACGATCATCAAGTCGCATTGCCGGGGGCTGAAGCGCATCACCTCAGCTCCAAAGCGGGCGAGGTCGTAGCGCGACGAAGCCGTGGCCATCAGTTCGATGCCGCAGCAAGCGGTCGCGAACGGCATGGGCCACAAGCTGTTGGACCGAGCCCAGTTCGAAACGAGATTGAGCTGCGAAATAACAACGTTTTCAGGCAGGTCTAGCGCCAATTAAATCCCCCTCGCCGCCATTCATAGATGTAAGCAATCGCCACTAACACCAGAAAAGCGATCATCGAACCGAAGACGATATTCCGCACTTCAAGCGGAATGCCACCGGTTTCGGCATAAGCCGCCACCGCCCAGGGATAAAGAAACAGCAATTCCACGTCGAACACGAGGAACAGTATCGCGATCAGATAAAACTTCACATCGAAGTGCTGCCGGGCGTCCTCAACCGGGTCCATACCCGACTCGTAGGGCATAGACTTAACGGTGGTATCCTTCCAGGGCTTGAAGAACGGCAAGTGGGTCAGCGTCAACACAGTGAGCGCAAACCCAACGATCACCGCCAGATAGACGAAGATCGGGAAGAAATTTTGGACCTGTTGTTCCATGACAGACGCCAGGGCGCTCCTCGAGCCAGCGGTTCAGGGCGGACCGGCACACCACAGCCGGCACTGCTAATTGTGAAATTATTCACAAAGTCAGCAAAAACGCTACCCCAGAAATCAAAGAAGCGCAAAAGTGCATGTCAATGTGTGCCGTTTATCCCCCCGATCAGCCGCGAGGCACCGCGCCACTACGTCAAACCTTCCGTCGTGGATTTCCGCCTCCGCGGGAATGACATCATCAAGGTGGCAGAAAAAAGCTCGGTCCATCGCGAAGATAGGAGCCGAGCTAATAAATGCGAATGACGGTCTTCCGTCGTGCCGAGCCATTGGGTCCGTCCGGTTATGGCTTGTCCTTATCTGGTTCCTTGGCCTTCGACCTCTTTTTCTTCGTTTTGACTTTGGGGTTGGGGGGTGAAGATTCCTTAAGCGTTCCCATATTGACCGTGATGCGGTTTTGCTGGGGATACATCGTCAACGCGACCCCCTTCTGTCGGGAAGCCGGCGAGCGGCGATCCAGTCGATTCAACTCCCACAGGGCTTGGTGCAACGAGAGCTGCAATCGAAGCCCCTCTTCCAAGCTCAGGTTGAGGACAAACCCAGTGCTGGCTGTGGCCGGGGTGGGCAGATTGGTACGATCGAAGTAGACGGAGCCGAAACTAGTATCCTTTTTGCGCTGCAATTTTGGGGACTTCTTTTTTGCCATTCCAGGGCCTCCTATACAAAGGTTGATGATCTTGAATTGTCGATCCCACATTCTTACGGCAACTCGTCAGTCTCGCCAGACTCAAAGGGGATCCAACGAGGCCATTGCGGGTCGCGGTCGAGCTGGACCAGAAACGCCCGGCTGAGGGGATCTTCCAGATAGCCCACAATTTTGAGGTCCGCCGCAGCGCGGAAATGCTGGCGGGCCGCTTCGCGATTGCTGCTCGCGAGTTGAGTGAGCCCGATAAAATAGTGAGCCTGGCAGAGCGCGATCCGTGAGTTCGCCGACCGCTCGACGAAGGTGTCGTCGTCGATGTCGCCGCAAGTGTAGGCCACCAAATGTGCTCGCCAGGGGTCTTTGAGGGTTTCGCTGGGAACCTTTTCACGGAATCCGCGGCTCAATTCCCGCGCGCATTCCAGTTCGCCAGCCAAGCACTGGATCGAGTAATTGAAGCGGTGCAAGTTGATTGCGTCCAAGGTCTCCTCCCCTCGCGGAGCGAAGCCGGCGAGTAATTCCTCCGGCGACTCGGCACGAACGGACATTGCGACGCTGCGGAAAAACTGGGTCGACCGCGCCCGGGCAATTCGCGCAAGCCGCTCGTCGCAGACGGCGACGGCGTGGTCGACTTCCCCCTGACGGAACAAAGCGAGGACCAGATATGCAATTTGCCACTGCTTCATAGCCAGCCAGGATTCGAGGGCTTTTTCGTCGTCGCCGATATACTCAAAGTACAAACCGCGCCAACGGTGCGATTGATATTGCTCGGGAAAGTTTTCGAGCGATTCGGCCACATGGGCGGCTTCTCGCAAATGCTGCTGGCGTTGCTCTTCATTGCCTTCGGCCTCGTACGCAGTCGCCGCGATCAACCGCGCCTGCAGAACGTTGCCCAAGAGATACGAATTGGGATCCAGCAACTCGCTGGCGATTCGCAAATCGTCGAGCGCGCGTTCCGCGGTCTGGGCGTCACCCGTATCCATGGCCCGTTCCGCGAGTAAGCTCCCCCGCGTTAGGCGAGCTTGCACGCTCGTCTTGTCGAGTTGCACCGCCTGGTCGAGCGTCGCGAGCCCCGTCGCAAAATCACTGTAAAACTGAGCCTGGCCGAGGAGCAAATGATCCTGCAAAGTGACCGGCTTCAACGTGGGGAGCAAGCGGGCAACCCGCGCACTCTTCTCGTGCTCTTCGTTGAACTCGTAGGCGTTGGCAAGCAGGGCGTGCGCCGCGGCGCTGTCGGGCATCTCCCTCACTGCGGCTTCTAAACTGTCGCACGCTTCCTGAAACTCGCCCGATTGAAGCGCAAGTTGTCCCCGCAAGAGAAACAACTGAGACTCGGGCGCTCCGAGCTTTTCCGCATCGTCGATCGCATCGGCCGCCCGTTTGATGTTGCCCTCAAGTGCCGTGAGTTGGGCGGTTTCAAAAAGCTGTGCGTATTGGGCGTCGGTCCAGCGCGACTCGCTACGATAGGTTCGATAGGCGAAGAACATCGCCACGATGGCCAACAGGCACATGGTGGAAATCGCCGCGGCCCAAGTGCGATGCCTCTGCACCCAGCGCACGCTACGGCCAAGCGGACTGAGGGGCCGCGCCAAGATTGGGTGGCACCCCACATAACGGCGCAAATCCGCGGCCAATTCTTCCGCCGATTGATAGCGCCGCGACGGATTCTTTTCGAGCGTCTTGAGGCAGATCGTCTCCAGGTCGCGGGGAACGAGACGATTGATCGTCCGGGGGAGCACCGGCTCCGCATTGCCGATCTGAGAGATGACTTGTTCGCGACGTTCTCCACCAAACGGTGGCCGCAGTGTGAGCAACTCGTAGAGTGTCGCACCCAGCGCGTAGACGTCGGTGCGCTCATCGACGACGCCTGTTGGCAATACCTGTTCGGGTGCCATGTAGTAAGGCGTACCGATCATTTCACCCGTGCGGGTCAGCCCTGGCTCATGAGTTATCCGCGCGAGGCCAAAATCGCCGATGTGAATCTCGCCGTCCGCCGAGAGCAAGAGGTTGGAAGGTTTGACGTCGCGATGAATAACTTTCATATCGTGTGCGTACTGCAGGCCGTCGGCCACGTTGGCGATGACCGTGGCGATGGCATCGAAATAATCCTTGCCCCGGCACAAGAGTTCCAGATCGACCTTTTGGGCGACAGGGCGCTCTGGGACGACAGTCACATCGCCGGCCCTGGAGCGAGTGCTCGCTTGCAATTGGCTCGTCGGCACCATATTGGCCATGCACGTTTGCAATTCAGGCAGGGGGTGCCGTTTGAGCGATTCGATCACCTCACTGAGCGCCGGACCGTCGATCAACTCCATGGCATAGTAGATCGTGCCATTGTCCTCGCCCATAGTGTAGACGGCCACAATGTTTGGGTGGCCCAACCGAGCCGCGGCTTCGACCTCACGTTGAAAACGAGTCTGCGCATTTTCGGAATACCGGAGATGAGGCGGCAAGACTTTGAGGGCAACGCACCGATTGAGCGAAAGTTGCCGAGCGCGATAGACGATGCCCATCCCCCCCGCGCCGATTTGCTCTTCGATGACGAAGTCGTCCAGTTGATGACCGGCCGCGATTTGTGGCAGCGCAAAGCCCTCCACCAGGAGGGTTGGCGTGCTAGGGGGTGCGCCGTCGAGAAAATCACCCGCCTGTTGATGAACGGCCAGCAAGGAGTGCACCTCGGCGGCGAGATCCGTGTCGCCATCGCAGGCTTGCCGCACCCAATCAGCCCTGGTAGCTCGCTCGATTCCGAGCGCCGTCTCGAACACGTTCAATGCAGCTTTGGCACGCTCAATGGACACGCTCGTTCTCCGCCTGCAATTCCCGGAGGAGCCACGTGCGGGCAACTTCCCAGTCGCGCTTTACGGTGGCGGAAGAAATTCCCAGCACGTCGGCCGTTTCCTGAATTGAGAGCCCGCCAAAATACCGAAGCTCGACGACTTGACTCTTACGCGCGTCGAGTTGGCTAAACCGCTCAAGCGCCTCGTCGAGTTCGATCAACTCTTGGTCTCGCTCGTTACCCACCACCGCCGCTTCATCCAGTGAGAATTTTTGCCGGTCGCCGCCACGTTTTTGTCGCCCTCGAGAACGCGCATGATCCACCAACAAGTTGCGCATGGCCTTGGCCGCCAGCGCGAGAAATTGGCCTCGATTGTTCGCGGTCAAGTCACTCAGTTCGAGCAGTTGCAGCGAGACGAATCCGCACCGGCCCATTGGGCACTTGGCGGGACGAATTTGCCGTTTGGCGACAAACTCCAGGAACGGTTTCCGCTCGTCGGGCGGTTTTTGGATGGAGAGGGACAGGTCAATGTGAGTGGATTGTCG
>JBGTEU010000750.1:0-6946 GCA_041747595.1 Bythopirellula sp. | reverse complement strand
CCCAGGCATGCAGGTAAATCGCGGCGGTTCGCTGAGTGCGAGATTCAACTTGGCCGAGGCCGATGAGTAATCTATTCGCGCGACGGCCTGGCGAAATTCCTCGGGCAACACGTCGGGGGCGAGCAGCCGTTCGAACGTCAGATGCGCATCGACGCTCGAACCAACCACCCGCGAAGCGAGTTGCGAACCATCTTCGAGTCCTACGCCGCAGACGCCATGCTTGTCGGTATGGATCGCATGCACGGGTGCTTCGCGACGAATCTCGACGCCAAGATCGGTACATGCTTTCGCAATGGCATCGGAGAGTGCTCCCATGCCACCTTGCACATAGCCCCACACGCCCCGCGAACCGCCGGCTTCACCCATCACGTGATGCAGCAGCACGTAGGCACTCCCCGGCGCGCTAATCGGAGCAAACGCGCCGATGATCGCGTCGGTTGCCAACGTGGCACGCAGCACATCCGATTCAAACCAGCGTTCGAGGATCGGCCGCGCGGCACCGGTCAAAAGCTCCACCGCCTCGGGCAAGTCGGCACCGAGGGCTTTGGTCGCTCTCAAAAGGGCAAGCACTTTCTTGCCGTCCCGGAATTTTTTGCCGAGGCCGATCTTTCGCCAACTCGAGGGAAGGGGCAGGGGATCGGGGGCCGCCTCGCTGAGAACCGGTTCGAGCGTCGCGGCAACGCGTTCCAAAAAGGCTTCGTAGCGCGGATAGGCCACCGCGTCGCGCATACTGAATTTACTGATCTCGCGTTGGTTGAGCGCGGGGTCGGGGCCCATCAGCAAACTGCGGCCATCGAGAAGTGGCGTGAAAGAAGAGGGGGACCGCGGCAGAATTTTCAGGCCGTACTCTTTGAGGGCGAGTTCCTGGATGATCTGCGTTTGGAATAGGCTGATTACATAGGCGGCCGTCGAAACTTTGTAGCCGGGCCAAAGTTCTTCGGTCGTGGCACAGCCGCCCAGCACGTGGCGGCGTTCCAGGACGCACACCTTTCGACCCGCCTTGGCCAGGTAGGCCGCCGCAACCAAGCCATTGTGTCCCCCGCCAATGATAATCGCGTCGTACGCGCCATGTTTGGCCATCGTGTCACTTCCTTGCCGATGTCGAGTTGCCGTGAAACACGAATTGTAGCGAAATGTCATCCCAAGGGGAGTGAGACCTTAGCCAGTCCGCAACGCCTTCCGAGAAGAGCCCGGATCACGTTGTGATCCGGCTGAGCGACTTTTTTCTGAGAAGATGCCCCTTACACGCCGAGGAGTTTCGCGGTGGCAAGCCACACAAGTTCCCCTTGGGCGTAGGAGATCTCGCCGTGCATGCGAATCGCCGCGACGGTGCCTTTCGCAAAACGAATATTGGCTTGGCGATCTCCGATCAACATGGCGGTCAGCCAGCCCACGTCGGGGGCATGGCCAACCCAACAAATCGACTGGCAAGGGGTCTGACGCGACCACTCCGCGATCGCCCGGAAATCGCTGCCAGGCTCGAGCGCCGGGAGTTCGGTAATCGAAGGATTAAGCGGTGTAAGCTGGGAGATAATTTCCGATGTCTGTCGACAACGCGTGTAAGGGCTGGTGGCAATTGCCTCGGGGGCAAAGTCGCGCTCGGCGAGTAGCTCCACCATGCGTTGAAATCGCTCGATGCCTTCCGGCTCAAGTTCGCGAAGCGAATCATCGGGCCAGCGCTCGTCGTCCGCTTCATAAGCCCACGCGTGGCGAGCGATGTAGATGAAGGAGTTCATTGTCGTGGTACACCTGTGTCATCCTGAGAGAGCCTTAGCGACCGAAGGATCTGGCCTGCAGTATACACACCGATTGAAAACGTGCGACGATTGAAGCAAGATTCTTCGAGTCGTCAAACTCCTCTCAGAATGACTATAGGGCTCAACGCCAACGCCACAAGAGATTGTCGTCGATTCCCATTTCTTTTTGCAGGGGTGTAATTGCGGCCTTAAATCGTTTGGAATCGTTCGGATACCCCGCAGTGGGTCGCAAGCCGGGGACACGTTCGCACCAAAAACTGTTAAAAGCCCGCATAGCAAGTTCCCGATGGTATTTGGCCGTCATCGAAGCGAGCGCCACGGGGAGTTCGGCTTCGCCCTTCACGCGGAAACAGATTTCCACTCGCGATTCGTTTGCTCCCCAAGCGTAGCGACTCGCCGGGCCACTCTCGGCAAGCGTGTCGATCCAGTCCTCGGGGAAGTGATGCTGCAACAGCGCTCCATAGCGGTTGCGTCCCCCATGTTTGTCGCATGTCACGCGGCAGGGACTGGGGGCTGGGGACTGGGGGCTGTCAGGAAGTGCATCGATAGTTTCGCGCAGCAAGCCAATCGAGATATGCGAGAGGGCCGCTCCTTTGGTGCCGAAGTGCGTCGTCCGCTCGTTGAACTCGCTGGGATAGACCAGCCGCACTCGCAAGTCAACGAGCCGTACGCCCGCGAAACCGCAAGCGGAATGGAAGCGCGCCCCGAGTTCGGCGATTTCCTCGGGCGTGGTGTCGATCGGCAGGTCGCAATCGTAGTCGACATAACAGGGCAGCGGCGGAGCATATCGCCCCATGATCGCACCCCAGTTAGCCGGCAGCGTCCCGCTGCCGTGGAATGATCGACAGGCACCGAGTCCCACCAGAACCCCGCGTTCAAGTTGCCGCAACCCGAGGCCCGGCTTGTAGAGTTGCTTGGAATCGGCAATCGCAAGTTTTTTCTCGCAAGCCGCGCGGGAAACGATTTTCGCGAGCCGCCGATAGAGACAAGTGTTCGTTGACCGCCGCCTCCCGGCCGCGGCTAGTACGGCAACGCTCGAAGCATTCCTTTCCACCTTCCCCCTTCCGCCTTCCGCCTTTTCTTGATCCTCGACCCACCACGCACTCGCCGCCACCGCCAGCGGCCCGAGGTTGGGTCCATAACCTGCTTCGTCGATGCCGATCATCCATGCCATGCGGATGAGTATAGCGGAAACGACGTGGGCAGCGAAATAAGCTATCGCGGGAATTAGGGTGACTCGGTGTGCAGACTGGGCCTTGTCCTATTTCTTTGTCCATCGCGAAAAGATTCTGCGTGAAATCCGCGAAGACGAAGAGTTTGTGCGTCAGATGCGTGAACGCACCGGGCCCGGACCGCTGGCATCACTCTTTGCTCAAGCGATCCAATAATTCATGGGTTTTGAAAATTCGGGTTCCCTCCAGCCCCTCAAAGTCTTTGTCGTTGGACCATATGGCTAGCCTTCTAGTGATTGCAAGAGCTAGCACAGGAACATCACGAGGGTCCCGTTCTTCGATAAGTGACTTTGCTTTGTTTTCGTGGCTTGCGTATATAGCGGGCTGGCACGCTTCGATGGGCAAGAACTGGAATTCACGAAAGATATGAATCTCGGATAACCCCACCTTAGCGGCCACGGTTGGGATATACTTGGCAACTTCAAAGAGCGTGGCCTGAGGGGAGCAGAACTGAAATTGATCAGAAAGAAGGATGTCTCTAGCGCGACCACCCAACAACGCGGCCAGGATCGGGTTAGCATCGATAACGAGTTGCTCACTCAAGGTTGCTACTCATTTATCAACGTTGACTTTCAAAATCTGCCAATATCTCCTCTTCCGTTAGCCCTTGCTCGATCATCGCTTGCTTGGTGATGTCGGTGAGGCGCAGAAATTCTTCCCGCTGTTGTTGCTTGTCCAATTTCTCGCGAACGGCCTGGGAAATAAACTGATCGGGCGAGCCACTGACCGGCAGCGCTTGCTGAACCTGCTGAAAAAGATCTTGAGATATTTCGACTTGGGGCATGGTGTGATCTCCTACCGACATTCTAGCTTAGCCGGCAGCCAAATGGCAAATTACGATCATCCATGCCATGAGGGTGAGTATAACGGCGATTCAACATCCCGGCGAGCCGTTAGCTGACCAATCCTGGTGCGTTGGTGCCCGCGACCGGAGGTTAGCCGCGAGGCAGAGCGCGTCGGCGACGAGCGATCTTGGGGAAGCAACCACGAATCGGCACGAATCACGCGAATGGAATTAATCGGGTTATTCGCGTGATTCGTGGTTTACACTCAAAACATCCCGCCACCGCCCATTCCGCCACCGCCGAAGCCTCGCTCTGACTTGAGACTTTCCGCCTTCTCGATGGCCGACTCGAGTTCCTTGCGCCGCTCGTCGGTAATCTTGTCGCCGAGTTCGCGAATGACGATCGCCGGCACCTTTGCGGATAGTGTCGACATTAATCCGAGACTGGCTGGCAACAGTTCGGTGTCACCGTTGATAAGAATCTCTGTAATCTTGTCGTTTACCGGTCGACGTCGTTCGGGGATATTAATGAAATATCCATTTAGCCGATACAGCGCGATTATGGCCTTTTCGTGGTCTCTATTTCGAGTCGGATCGTCAAGCATTACCAACAGCTTGTTGATGACCGGCCCAATATCGCCGCCACCGCCCCTCACCATGTTAAGTGCGGTATTACGAATTTGTGCGTCCTTGTGAAACAGCAGCTCGAACTGCTCAGGGATTAGATCCAGGCGATTGAAACGGAGTTTATTAAATACGTGCATCACAGGCTTATCACCTTGGAGTGCCTCACGAACCATCGTGACCGCTTCGGCGTCTTCGGCAATATCTGGTTGATTAGCTAGGCCCGCCACTGCCGCACCACGCGCGTCTGCCGATATGGAATCGTCCTTCGCAAGTTGTTTCAGATAGGCAGTGACACCCTTCCCTTGCACGTCGCTTAGCACCCACCAGGCGAAGCTGCTCCACTTGTCGGGATCGGTCTTTAGCCGCTCAATGAGCAGTGGCAGCCAGTACTGCCCGGGGACACCCTCAATGCCACCCATGACCTGAGTGATTGCTTGTTTTAAGTCTCCCGCGGAGCCATCGGAAATGATGCCGAAGTGATACTCCCCCGCCACGTCCAAAATCGCCTCAGCCGCTTCCTTCCCTTTACCCGCGCGGCCGAAGGCGGCCAATGCGTTTATGCACTCGATCCGCTTCTCGGTTTTGAGCTCGGTCTTCCACAGGGAGCGCCACTCGTCGAAGGTCTTGCCGTCGTAGAGGAGCGTATTAAGCTCTTGAGCCTTTGCCTGCAACGCATCGAACCGTGCCTGCGCTTCTTTTCGGCGCTGAGCTAGAGGTCGGTCCGGCTGCTCTAGCTTGCTCCGGTCTCTCATCGCCCGCCAAGCGTCGAGATCGACACTGACTCGGCCGGTGACGACATGGCCCTCTCCGGTCGGAGGTCCTCCACGACCGCCACCGCCGCCACTACGGCCACGGCGAATAACATAGAATTTCAACGGAGAAAGTTGATCCAGGTCGTCGCGGCTGAGGATTTCTTGGACTTGGTCAAGCGATTCGGTGGGCCAAACGTGGAGACCGACAAGGAGGTCGCCAGCGCGAAACGGCGTGACTCGATCCTCGGCGCCATAGATGATGGGACCCGCCACCGTCAGTCCTCCCGCGTAGCCCTTGGCCTTTACGCGTTCAAGTTCTTCCGGCGTGAGCTTTTCCAACTCCACACCGAGCAGCTTGTAAGCCACGTCCGCCGCGCGTTGATCTTCGAGCGTGGGGAAGAGTGGGTTCTTCTCTGCGTCCTCTGCGCTCTTGGCGGACTTTGCGTTTAATCCTTCTTTCGTGTCATTCGTTGGATTCGTGGTTTGTTCTACGCCTCGCTGACGCGTCGGGTTGGTGGTTGATCCCGTCGCTGACGCTTCGGGCTGGCTTTGGCTCACATGCGGGCTCGCCAGGGATGGGGTATTTGTTTCGCGCTGTATACCTTGCAATGGGAGTGGCTCGGCCCACACGACATGGGACCAATCACGTTCCTTAGCATAGCTTCCGATAATAGCTTCGGTAATTGTCGAAAGCTGCTTTTTGTCAACGCGTTTGCCCGTTATTGAAATAAACAATTTACCTCCGGCGTAGTTGATCTGAATCTGTTTTTGGAGCCATTCTATAGGTGAGGGCTTGGCATTTTGGATGAGCGGAAGAGACTGTACGTTTTGATCTTCAACTACCCGAGACAGGACCGAGTCGCTCTTAATAAGAGCGGTTTGGGCAGATTGCCAAACGAGATCGGTCGCCTTGTCGGTAGGAATTTCAATCATTGCTCCTGTCGTAGCGTTGTCCTCTGTGGCTAAAACCTGATTCGCGTCGTTCGTGGTTTCTTCCGTCGATGCGCGCTCGTCTGCGACGCGCTCCGCCTCGCGGCTAAACTTTGAATCGCGGGTGGCGGGTTCTTCGGCGTCGCTTGTGGGGAGGGCGATTGCGAGTAGCGCCGCCGCAACTGCCACGCTGACACCCACCATCAGGCCCTTGCGTGAAATTAACATCGGTTCGTCCTCCAGTTTGAGAATGCGGCGGATGCGCGCGGTGAGGGGGTGACGGGCAAGCGCTGTTGTCGCTAAGCCGGCAAGCGGCTGGGAGGATGCCAGTGCCACCAATAGTTCCGCGTACGCTTGCGGTTTCGCGGTGTGACCCACGACCACCGCGTCGCAGCAATCTTCACGATCGCGACGTACCCAATTGCTCGCAATCCACACCGCCGGGTGAAAAAAGAGGAGCGATTCCACGATCCGCTGCGCCAGATTCACGGCATTGTCCCACCGCCGCACGTGGGCCAGCTCGTGCAGCAGCACCATTTCGAGTTCGGCGGTCGTCCAGCCATTGAGCGCCGCCGGCGGTAACAGAATCAAGGGCCGCACGATTCCGATCAAGAGGGGCGTGGCGACTCGATCGCAGATCGCAACGCCCACCTGGCGGCCGATCCCGAACGCGGCCCGCAGTTGCTCGCACGACTGCTGAATTGGCCCCTCGGTCAAGATTTGGCACGAGCATCGCAATCTTTCGCTCCCAATCAGTCCGCTGGCAAGCAGTAGAAATGTAAGTGGCGTGCCAACCAGCCAAACCCACGGAAGATAATCGACGCTTTGATTCAAGAGCCTTTGAAAATCGAATGGAGTGCTTGA
>JBGTEU010000749.1:0-2669 GCA_041747595.1 Bythopirellula sp. | reverse complement strand
GTTCTTCGATTGGAATAGCTTCCCAGACCTCTTCGACGGGGACCATCGGGCTGTCGGCGACGTATTCGCTCAACTCGCTGCTGCGAACGGGGTGTTGCAGTTTCGACACGGCCTTGGCTTCGATCTGCCGCACGCGCTCGCGGGTCACTTTGAAAATGCGGCCCACTTCTTCGAGCGTGTAGCAATAACCGTCGGCCAAGCCATAGCGCAACCGCACGATTTCCCGCTCGCGGTAGGTAAGGGTTTTGAGGAGCTCCTCGATTTTCTCGCGGAGTAGACCGTTATTGGCGAGCTTCAGCGGATTGTCGGTGTGCGAATCCTCGACGAATTCGCCGAAGCTGCAATCGTCCCCTTCGCCAATCGGACGGTCGAGACTCACCGGTGTGCGGCCGATATCCAAGACGTGGAGGCTTTCTTCCAAGTCGATCCCCGCCGCGAAAGCCGTCTCTTCGTGCGACGGCATCCGGCCCAACTCATGTTGCAACCGCTTGGCGGTTTGTTGCAATTTGCTGAGCACGTCGATCATGTGGACCGGGATGCGAATCGTACGGGCTTGATCGGCAATCGCTCGGGTAATCGCCTGGCGAATCCACCAGGTAGCATAGGTCGAAAACTTAAAGCCGCGGCGATACTCGTACTTGTCGACCGCCCGCATCAGGCCGGTGTTCCCCTCTTGGATCAAATCCAAGAAACTCATGCCGCGATTGCGGTACTTTTTCGCGATCGAGACGACCAAGCGCAAATTGCCGCTGGAAAGTTCGCGCTTCACGCGCTCGAATTCACGGAGTTGCTTGCGGAGCAATTGGCAACGGATTCGCAGGCTGGCCGGCGATTCGAGTGTCTTGAGCATCAGGTCGCGCAACTCGCGGCGGACCGGCTCGATGCGGGCAGCCGGAGCATTTTCCGCCTTGAGCTGTTGGAGATGCTTTTGCAGCCGATCCATCTTCTGCGATAAATCTTCAATCACCTTCATCATCGGCTGCACGCGGCGCGTCCGCAGGCTCATTTCCTCGACCAATTGCAGCATCTTGGCTCGGCGGCTCAAGTAACGCTTACGCGCGGCTTGTTTTTCTTCAGCTCTTGCACCGCGGCTGATGAGGACGGCAAAATCCGCCTGTTGACGCTGCATGAGATGCGTAAGCGTCGGCAAATTCGTCGGCATGCGAGCGGAAATCTGCTCCTTGGTGAGCCGTTCGGTGAGCGACACCTTGATCGTGCGGTCGAACGGCAATTCGCCGGCGTGGACTTTTTGCAGCGTTTCGACCGTGTTGACCAACGCACAGAACGAGCGAAGCAAATTGCGGCGGAAGCGTTTGCGGGTGAGTTCAATTTTCTTCGCCATGACGATTTCTTCCTCGCGGTTCAAGAGAGGAATACGGCACATCTGCGAAAGATACATACGAATCGGATCGTCGGTTAGCTTGGGCAGATCGTCGGTGAACAGATCGCGGTCGTTGAGCGCGACTTGCTCCGCCTGACGACGGGGGGACTCTTCGCCCTCGATAAAATCAACCCTCAGAACGTCGACCATGTCGAGCAGGCGATCCACGCTCTGCGAATCGGCACACTCGTCGGGGAGATAAGAGTCGGCTTGCTGATACGTGAGATGGCCTTGCGACTTGGCCAAGGCGGTCAGTTGTTGGAAAGAAATCTTAGCGGGGGACTGAGATTTTAAAGGTGTTTGGGATTTGACAGGGGATTGGGATTTCGTGGGGGTCGTTGCGGGGGTCATCAAAAACTCCTCCTGCACTTCATGTGCATGTGGAAAAGTTGCGGCGGTACACCGGCCAAGCCTCTCACCCATCCGTGGGTGCGGAACCTGCCTGGCGGCGTTTGGATTCTTCCTTTCGTTTAAGATCTTTGAACATAGCATCAAGCGCCTGATCCTCGTTGCCGGGATCCATGCGCTTCTGGGAAAACTGGGACATGGCCGACTGATGTCGGGCCGATTGTTTCTGATTCGTCAACAACGTAAGCAAATCGCTCAAGCGGCGCTGGGTATCGCTCGCCTTTTTGTCGCGGCCCGTTTCGTCGCAATCGACGAGCAAGTTCTTCACCTCGGAGTCGTCGGTGGCGAGCATCAATTGGTCGAAGGTGGGAATTTGCCCCGCGTGCATCAGCTCGACGGCCTTGGCGAACACGACTCGGCAAATCTCGTGGGGGATTTCGTCGATATCAAGTTGGTCGGCCAACTCTGGGAGCATCGTCGGTTCGTGAACCACGAGTTCCAGAAGCTCGCGTTCCCAGGGGAGCAGCGAGATTTTCTTCGTGGTTGACGTTGCGGCTTGAATCGAAGTCTGCCGTGAAGCGCGGGAATTCTGCTCACGCCGCACGGCGGTGAGCCGCGTGCGGAGCGTTTCCTCGCCGATGCCGAATTGCCGCGAGAGGCGTGCGAAGACCTGTTGCTCGCGCACGATCGTGCTGGAAGTGGATTGCGAATTCGCCGGCAGCGCGCGAGCGAGCGTGCCAATGATTTCTTCCACGGCCAAGGCGGCACGATGGGTTCCCGGGGCTGATTCCAATCCGTTGGTCACAGCGTGAATCTTATAATCGAGTGCGTCGAGAGATTTGTTGAGCCTCTCTCGGAAGGCCTCGCTTCCTTGCGATGAGATAACATCACATGGATCGGCCCCGGTTGGCAAGGTCAGAATTCGTAAATCTATTTCATG
>JBGTEU010000748.1:0-2156 GCA_041747595.1 Bythopirellula sp. | reverse complement strand
GAATCTCTGCGTTCTGATCCAACAGCAGTGCGAACATCACCGCTCGCGCGCCGTACGGTTCTCGTGAGGTGTCGACCACGAGGCTGGGGATACTTTCGATTAACTCGGCGGCATACGATCTGTGCAACTCCGTGGGATACCCCACTTGCTCCGCCGAGTGACGCACGACCTCAACCGGCACTTCGTCGGCCCCTTTTACGGAGCCCACGAAGCCGGCGACCATCTCTGATTCGCGAAGCACCGGGGATGTTTTCGGGGCCGGTGGAAACTTGCCGTCCCATTGTGGATCGAGTGAACGAATCCGTTTATCCAATGGCGGGTGGGTGGCCATCAGCCCCGTGAAACCTTCCCATACCCCTTGGCCAAAATACATGTGGCTCAACTCGGCGGCGTTGGCATGTTTGAGCCGCGAGCCGATCACCGCCCCCCCGATCCGTTTGAGCGCCCCGGCAATGCCCTCGGGGTTGCGGGTGAATTGCACCGCCGAGGCGTCGGCCAGGTATTCGCGTTGCCGCGAGACAGCCGCCTTGATGAGGTTGCCGAACACCGTGCCCAACAGGCCGAGGAACATGAGCGAAAGCCCCCCACCGAGCAAATAGAGCCCGGCGTCGTTCTTGCTCGAACGTCGGCCTCCACCCCCTCGCGCGGCGATGTTAAACAGCATGCGGCCGATCAGCCCCATCAGCAGAATGCCGTGCAGCACGCCGATCATCTTGATATTGAGCCGCATGTCGCCGTTAAGAATGTGGCTGAATTCGTGGGCGACCACCCCCTGCAATTGCTCGCGGGTGAGTTGCTCGGCCGTGCCGCGGGTGACGGCCACGACGGCGTCACTCGGCGAGTAACCGGCAGCAAAGGCGTTGATCGCCTCTTCGTTTTTCAGCAGGTAAATTGGCGGCACCGGAACCCCCGAGGCGAGCGCCATTTCCTCGACGACGTTCACCAGGCGGCGTTCCACGAGATCGGTGGTGTTCTGAGGAATGCGATGGCCGCCGAGGTTTTCGGCCACCGTCGTGCCACCCCCGCGAAGTTGCGCGACCTTAAACAAGCTGCCGCAGCCGATGAGTGCCAGTGTCCCCGCGCTTGCCCCCAGAGGAATCGTCCAGGGATCGAGCGGAAGAGGGGTGTTGACTTCCAGGCCATCGAATCCCTCGAACCCATCTTGCACGTGACGGCCATAGCTTACGGCAGCCAGCATGCCGAAGAACACCGCCCCGACGATGCAGACCACCGACGCCGTGAAGACGACCATCAACCACTTGGTCGTGCGGCGCGAGTCGGCTTGACGCTGAAAGAAATCAGTGGGCATGGGGAAGAACTGTAGACCGTGGGACTGTAGGACCGTGGGACTTTGGAAACGAGAATGTGTCTGTCCGCAGTCTTACAGTCCACAGTCCCACAGGCTCAAGAAAACGACACCTTCGGCGCTTCGGCAATGGCCGCGCTGTCGGCGAATTCCAACAGTTCCGCGTCGCGGTTGTGGCCGAACATGTTGGCGAAGACCACCGGCGGAAACGATTGGCGGTAGGTGTTGTAAGACATCACCGCGTCGTTGTAGGCCTGCCGCGCAAAAGCGACCTTGTTTTCCGTTGACGTAAGTTCCTCGGTGAGTTGGGCCATATTTTGATTCGCCTTGAGATCGGGATACGCTTCCGACAAAGCGAACAATCGACCGAGTGTGCCAGTGAGCGCTCCTTCGGCAGCTGCGAGCTCTTGCATCGCCTTGGGGTCTCCCGGCGACGCCGCGGCTTGCTGAAGCCCGCTTGATGCCCGATTCCGGGCATTGATGACCGCCTCCAGGGTACCCTTCTCATGGGACATGTATCCCTTGACCGTCTCGACCAGATTGGGAATCAAGTCGTAACGCCGCTTGAGTTGCACTTCAATTTGCGCGAACGCATTCTCCAGCCGGTTGCGGAGCGCGATCAGTTGGTTGTAAATGGCGACGCCGTAGAACAACAGCAACAAGCCGATGCCGACGATAATTCCCAAAATTGCCCACGGCGACATGCGAGTTCTCCTTGCGAGTTAAGTGCCCAAAACGTGCGACCGAAACAGCCGTCAGCGTACCCGGTTGGGGGATGAATGCAATCCTGCTGGATATAATCCTTTAGGGTAATTCGCTACCCTGACCACGATCTTGTCGATAAATTGTC
>JBGTEU010000747.1:0-2649 GCA_041747595.1 Bythopirellula sp. | reverse complement strand
TCCCTACACTTCGACCATCGTGTTCCTGGTCCGCAAAGGAAACCCCAAGGGGATCAAAGACTGGAACGATCTGATCAAGGACGGCGTCGAAATTATCACGCCCAATCCCAAGACGAGCGGCGGCGCCCGTTGGAATTACCTCGCGGCTTGGGGTTACGCACTCAATCAAGAGCTCGGTGGCTTTGAAAAGCTTTCTGATGATGCGGCGAAGGACGAAGTCGCCGCGGCCCATGCGAAGGCCAAGGAATTCGTGGCGGAATTGTTCAAGCATGTGCCTGTGCTCGACTCGGGAGCCCGCGGTTCGACCAACACGTTCGTGCAAACGGGAATCGGCGATGTGCTGTTGGCTTGGGAGAACGAAGCTTTCCTGGCCGTGGAAGAGGCCAAGAAAGCCGGCAAGGAAGACCTGGAGATCGTGGTTCCTTCCTTGAGCATACTGGCCGAGCCCCCCGTGGCGGTTATCGACAAAGTCGCGGCCAAGCACGGCACAACCGAAGTGGCCAAGGCCTACCTCGAACATTTGTACTCGCCTCAGGGCCAGCAGTTGGCGGCGAAGCACTTCTATCGCCCCGCGATTGAAAAATCGATCACGCCCGAACAGCGCGAACAGTTTACCCATGTCGAACTATTTTCGATTGGCGAAGTGTTCGGCGACTGGCGATCCGCCCAGAAAGAATACTTCGACGACGGCGGCGTGTTTGATCAGATTTACCAGCCAGGCCAGTGAAACGAGTGTTTCATCTATCGATATATGTCATCCCGAGGGAGCCTTGGCGACCGAAGATCTGGGTAACTCCCTTACACGCTATCTTGTTCGTGTGAAGATTTAAACCAGATTCCTCTGGTCGTAGAACTCCCATCGGAATGACTCTAGCGGCGAAGGATATCTTCAAAAAATCATCATGGCCTTCAAGTTCAAATCGCATAGTGTGCTCCCCGGTTTCGGGCTTACGTTGGGTTACACCCTCACGTACTTGAGCTTGATCGTGCTGATCCCGCTGGCAGCATTGTTCTTGAAGTCGGCTTCGCTGCCGTGGGACAAGTTTTTGCACGCGGTGACCGAGCCCAGGGTGATGGCGTCGTACCGGCTCACCTTTGGTGCATCGTTCGTGGCAGCCGTGATTAACGCCTTCCTGGGATTCGTCGTCGCTTGGACGCTCGTGCGATATCGGTTCCCCGGTCGCAAGTTTCTCGACGCGATCGTGGATTTGCCGTTTGCCCTGCCCACTGCGGTCTCGGGAATTGCCCTGACGGCGATTTTTGCCCGCAACGGTTGGTTAGGCCAGTTTTTGGAACCTCTGGGAATCAAAGTGGCCTTCACACCGATTGGAATCACGATCGCGCTGGTGTTCATCGGATTGCCATTCGTGGTGCGAACGCTGCAACCCGCACTCGAGGAACTCGACGGCGAATTGGAAGAGGCGGCCTCAAGCCTTGGTGCTTCGCGCTGGATTACCTTCAGACGGGTGCTGTTGCCAACCGTGATGCCTGCCCTGATTACCGGTTTTGCGTTGGCCTTTGCCCGAGCGGTGGGTGAGTATGGTTCGGTCGTTTTCATCTCCGGCAACATGCCGATGAAGACCGAAATCACGTCGCTGCTGATCATCACCAAGCTGGAGCAGTACGACATTGCAGGGGCTAGTGCCCTGGCGGTGGTGATGTTGCTCGCATCGTTTACGATCTTGCTTGCGATCAATGTGCTGCAGTGGTATTACAGTCGCCGTATGCGGGGGGCGGTGTAACATGATTACCGCAGCCAATCCCACTTTAGGTGGCAAGAGCCGGCATGAGACTCGCGATCCCCGCTGGATCCAGGTCCTGTTGATCGCCACTTCGATGGCCTTTATCGGATTTCTGCTGCTCTTTCCACTGGCCGTAGTCTTCATCGAAGCCTTTCGTGACGGCTGGCGAGGCTACCTCAATAGCTTCAACGATCCGGCCGCCTGGCAAGCGATCAAACTCACGTTGATCGCGGCGGGTATTTCGTTGCCGCTCAACTTGGTGTTTGGATTGATGGCGGCTTGGGTCATCACGAAATTCAATTTCCCTGGTAAGAGCATATTGATCTCGCTGATCGACCTGCCATTTGCGATCTCGCCGGTGATTTCCGGTTTGGTTTTCGTGCTAATGTTCGGCTTGCAAGGTTGGATGGGACCCTGGCTCAAAGAGCACGACATTCAAATTATTTTTGCCGTGCCAGGCATCGTCCTGGCCACGATTTTTGTGACGTTTCCCTTCGTGGCTCGCGAATTGATCCCGCTGATGCAGGAACAAGGTAACGAAGAAGAACAAGCGGCCCTCTCGCTGGGGGCTAGCGGCTGGCAAACTTTCCGCCGGGTTACGCTCCCCAACATCAAGTGGGCCCTGTTGTACGGAGTCATTCTGTGCAATGCCCGCGCGATGGGGGAGTTCGGCGCCGTGTCGGTTGTCTCGGGTCATATCCGCGGCAAGACCAACACTTTGCCGCTGCATGTCGAGATTCTTTACAACGAATACAACGCGGTGGCCGCGTTCACGATGGCTTCGCTCTTGGCCCTGCTGGGCCTCGTGACGCTGGCCGCCAAATCCTACCTCGAATGGCGCATCCAAAAAGAACTTCGACGACAGCTGCAAGAAACGCTTGCCGTCACAACGAATCCT
Source organism: Bythopirellula sp. (assembly GCA_041747595.1). Lineage (GTDB taxonomy): Bacteria > Planctomycetota > Planctomycetia > Pirellulales > Lacipirellulaceae > Bythopirellula. The sequence continues at coordinate 9 of JBGTEU010000747.1, read as the reverse complement.
TGAGCCGAC
>JBGTEU010000746.1:0-10688 GCA_041747595.1 Bythopirellula sp. | reverse complement strand
GATGCCGCCGGGGATGAAATCGACCGTGAAGATACACGGCTGAACTTCAGTGGTGTCGGTCTTCGCACGGGCTTGATGGGTCGCCGCTACATTGGCCGCAACGGCTGGTTCAGCATCTTTGCCAAGGGTGATATCTCGCTCTTGGTGGGCGACATGGACATCCGCACCATCACGACGGACGATCCCGATGGCACGCCAACCGTTGCTCGATCACATAGCAACTCGGCCCGACGCGTGATTCCCGTGACGGAACTCGAAGCAGGCGTGTCGGCTAATCTTACCAGCAACATCATGCTGAGTTCAGGCTACTTCATCTCGGCCTGGCATGATCTGGGCATGCGTGACGAGTCGACCTTTGACTTCCAATTTTCGCACTACGACGATGCCAACATCTTGGGCTTCGATGGCTTCTTCGCTCGAGTCGACGTCGCCTTCTAGCCCCAGGAAGAAACCCTACAGAAACCTTTGCTTTCGTAACGCCAACAGCCAGTCGCATTCCGCGGCTGGCTGTTCTTATTTTTGTACTTCGCTCTACTAGCACACGCCCAGGGATTGCACTCCCTGGGTAATGTTTGCGAAGAATGATTCTCAGCGCGTCGGCATCAACCGCTCACGGCGGGAGCGACGTTGGGCACGCAGCCGGGCACGACGCTTGGTCTCGCTGGGCTTCTCATAAAACTCACGTACGCGAATTTCCTTCTTGATACCGCTACGCTCGACCAACTTGCGAAATCTACGCACCGCCTCTTGCGCGGTTTCTCTTTCCCGAAGAGTCAATTTTACCAAGGGTGGCTCCTGTCGGACTTAATTGTAATTGAACTTGCTACTGTCTACCCGCTACCGGGCCTAACGTGTTATGCACAAACACGTAAGATAGCATCGGCCGAACGAAGCGCCTAGCCCACCGGGCGTCTCCCATTTCGCCGCGGAGCTTGCTCCGCGATCAAAAAGGGATTGAATCCGCCCCCACACGGCAAGCCTAAACAACCCGCAAATCTCGCCGAGTTTGACATCTTTTGCCCCCGCCGACGGCAAATCCGTTACGTCCCCACCATGGGCAGCAAAACGCAAGTCGCCATGGCCCAAGTCGACTTCACCCGACCCAGGGGGCCCGCCGATTCTTGGAGTGGTTCGGCAACTACCACCCCAACCTCCCTGCTACGTATGAACGAACTGGCTGATAGCGACTCGCTCCTGAAACTCGACCACCGTCACGAGGAATTGCTCGTGAAGCTCGATTCCCTCTGCCGGGAGCTGGAAACGGCTCTGGCCAACCTCATACCGAAGAGCGGCGAGCCCCAACTCCAAGAAGCCGCTTAGAATGTCATTCCGATAGGAGCCAAGTTTTCCCTTCGGGAGCTGTGGCGACGAGAGGAATCTGGGTTCAATCCTCGCACGTATTCCATGCGTGAAGATACGGCAACCCAGATCCCTCTGGTCGTAGCCACAACACGATATAATTGGCCCTCGGGATGACACTCTTGCCATGCTCTTTTGAGTTTACAGTTCTCCGTTATTTCCGCCGCTCGAGATTTCCCGATTTGTTGATCGCCCGCAACAACCTCAGCCCCAGGAATCCGCTCAACAGGAATCCCGCCGCGCCAGGGACCGACACGTCCCACAAGGACCAGACGTGATTGGTCACGAGCATCGTCGAGCCCAGGAACAATGCGCTCGTTAGCATGCCCAACACCAACCGATTGACCGAGGGTTCAAGTCCCCGGTGATCGAGATGCACGTCGAATCGCCCGCTTTGCACTTGATGCAAAATGTCGCGCATGCGTCGCGGAAAGATTTCGACCAACTCTTGGATTTCATACGCGAACCGCCGCACCTTTCGCAACTGCCGCTTGGGCGACAACCGCCGGGCCATGATTTTGCGCTGATAGGGCTGCAAAACCTCCATCAAGCAAAAGGTGGGTTCCAGCTTTTTCGCGGTCCCCTCGAGCATGATCAGCACTTTCAACAGCAACGACATCGGCGACGGCAACACGATCCTGTATTGCAGCATGATGTTAATCATCTCAACAAGTGCGGCGCCTAATTCAAAACGATCCATCGATTGATGGGCATAGTGCGAGACGAAATCCGCCAGATCCAAACCGAGGCCCGTTTCGTCGAGTCCCGGTGGTACGTCTCCAACCCGCATCACGACCGCACACAACCGATTGGCATCTTGCTCGACAATGGCCAACAGCAATTCTTCGATGTCTTCTCGCGTTTTCTCGTCCATTCGCACGACCATGCCGTAATCGAGCAAGCCAATCTTGCCATCGGGCATGAGCAGCAAGTTCCCCGGATGCGGGTCGGCGTGGTAAACCCCGTGACGAAAAATCATCTCCAGATAGACTTCCGCGCCCGCTCGGGCCACTTGCCCCAGATCCATTCCCATGGCTTGCACACCCACCGGGTCCGAGAGAGGCACCCCCTCGAGCCATTCCATCACCAGCACCCGCTCGGTGCTCAGCGCGGGAACCGAAAAGGGAATTTTCACTTGTTCGCTCTTGTGAAAACATCGCAAGAAATGCTCGAGATGCCTGCGCTCGCAGTTGAAATCCAACTCCCGCCGCAACAGCCGTTGGAACTCCGCTACGATCTGTGTCGGTCGATAGGGTTGCAACTCCGGCAAGCGCTCGGCGAGTTGCGCCAGGCCCGTGAGGATTTCCAAGTCGACGCGCATCTGTTGCTTGATCAAAGGGTGCTGCACCTTGACCGCCACATCAACACCCGATTTCATTCGCGCGCGATGCACTTGCCCAATCGAAGCCGATGCCACGGCAGCCGAGGAGAATTCGTCGAAACATTCACCCAGAGTTTGACCCACTTCGGCTTCGAAAACGGCCGCCACCTGCTGCAGAGAATTTGCCGGTAGGTTGGTTTGCAGCTTCCCCAGTTCATTGGCCAACTCGGTCCCCACCACGTCGGGACGGGTGCTCAGAATCTGTCCGAGCTTGATAAACGTTGGTCCCAGTTCTTCGAGCGCCAGACGAATTCGTGTTTCTCGATTCTCGTCCGCGAGCACCTGCCCGTTGCGATTCTTGAGCAGCGATTTCCCAAGCGCAAAATCGAAACGGCTCAACCAACCGGCGAGGCCGTATTTACTGAGAATCGAGAGGATTTCGCCCCAGCGATTCACATTGCGATAAATCTGGGGAATCGAGCTAATGCGCATGTAAGTTTCCAATCAGAAACTGAATCCAACACTAAGCAGAATAGAACGCAGATGAACGCGGATTTGGCTGATTGGCACGGATTTTGTTGTTTGAAGTCCTACAGGAGGAAACGGAGGGAGCAGAGAATACTAGATCATCCTGTGGGGAGTGAGACGACCCGAAGGATCATGTCGAGTTGAGTTGAGTACGCAGGGAATGCGTGCATTATGTGATTCCAGATCCTCTTTACCTCTGCTTCCTCAGCTCCCTCCTGTAAATCAAATCCGTACACATCCGCCCGATCAGTGTTTATCCGCGTTCTCTTTCCTGACAAACTGTATTGTAACACCGCAAAGTGTGCAGTGCAGTGTGCCACGATTGAACAGAATACGCACTAACTCCCGCCGCCAAATGACTTTGCGTCCACGGTTCTGCTTGACTTTTCGGCCATTTCACAGTGCAATGGAAGAATAAGCACCATGCACCGAATGTAGGAAACCAGCGGCACGGACCGTGCATGTTCAGGGGCTTGCGGTCCACAACGGAACAGAACTTTTCATGACCATCTGCAGCAAAAGCTATCTTGCGCTCAAATTACGTCGCGGCCTAACGCTCGTCGAGATGCTCGTCGGCATGGCGATCACCCTGGTGATGATGGCGGCGGTGGTGAACCTGTTCGCCAACATCAGCGAAGGGGTCCGCAATCGCCGCGCCACGATGGAAGTCAGCGCCACGCTCCGCATCGCCCGGGCGCAGCTTTACAAAGATTTGGCGGGTGCCACCTGCCTCAAATATCCCAAAGACGCCTTCGGCGTGATGCCCAAACCCGACGTCAACAATCCGCCCGATGGATATTTTGAATACGTCGAAGGGCCTCGGTCGGATGAGAATCCTGGTGTGGCCGGCAGTATTGATCCGGCAACATCGCTTGTTCCTTCGACGAACTTACCATTCAACGAAAAGGGAGAACCTCTCGATCCAAATATCGTTACCGACGGCGGTGGTCGCGGCGATTACGACGACATCCTCGCCATGACCGTGGAAAGCAAGACCGAACGTTTCCGCGGCAAGGGGAGGGGATTGCGCGCCGGGGGGAATCCGACTGTCATTGTACCAACGTCACCAGATGATCCAGGTCCAACGGGTGCCTGGGTCGACATGGCCATCTCGTCACCCCAAGCTGAGGTGGTGTGGTTTGCGGTGGAGACTCCGCCTAGGACTTCGCCTGATTACCGCCCCGAAATGGGCGAACCCGGCATGCGCAAGATTTATCGGCGCACGCTGCTGATAGCTCCTTGGTATGGAACCGAAACGAGAAATTATGGTGGCGGAGCAGTGACAGGCAGCGATCCTTTGCTAGATCTTACGGATGACACACGGTTTCCAACTTTTGCGTCTCGCATGAAGTATCTTCGCGACTTTCAGAATCGGTATGACATATCGGTTCGCTTGGAAAATCAGAGGCTAGTGCCTAATACTCTTGCTGATCTTGCGCGGCGAGAATTTCGCTTTGCTCATATGACCAATCCGAGCAATTATCCGGGAATTCCCCCGACAGGTTCAATAGGATTTTATCCGTATCGGTTTCCCTATGAGACAGACGGTGTTCCGTTAACTGGTTTCTATCGCCAAGCCGGCGATACCAACAGCTCTCTATATCCGCTTGGGTCCGAAAATCAGCCCGGGGATTTACCTACAAGTGAAAGAATGGGCGAAGATCTCATTCTATCGGATGTGCTGGCGTTTGATGTGCAAGTTTATGATCCGGGGGCACCGCTCTTTCTTACCAATTATAGCGGAACAGCCGCCAATCCAGTTGGAGGTACCCTTGTTCAGCCGAGCGGGACTAACGGCAGCGGTTTTCGTAACGCGATCTCCACTGGCACGGGCATTATCACAGGCTTCGGAACATACGCAGACCTGGGCTGGAACAATGGAGGTCATTACGTGCCTGGAGTTAATGCTCCTCGAACTTTATTTCAGGAAGAGCGCAGAGTAGGCTGGCATCCGCGTATGGACTTTGATGATCCAATTTACCGCGGCACACCCGCGACTTATGATACCTGGACAACCTACTATGAAACCGACGGCGTAGATCAAAGCAATCTTGATGGCGATAACGATCCTCGCACTGGCGCGGACGAGGGAACCAACGGTCTCGACGATCCAGCTTATTACGATCACGACAATGATCCGACTACACCTACCATCCTCATGACGATCAATGGCCCCGACGATCCCGGCGAGCGCGAAACCTCGCCGCCGTATCCCTATCCGCTCAAGGGCTTGCAAGTGAAGATCCGCGTCTACGAACCCGAGAGCCGCCAGATTCGCGAAACGACCGTCACGCGCAACTTGGCGAAATGAAGATGGGCGCTAGGCGCTAGTTGTGAGGCGCTAGAATTCGATTTCTCAACTAGCGCCTAGCGCCAAACAACTAGCGCCTTTCCCCATGCCCGACATCCACTCGATCCGCCTCCGCGAGCCTTGGCAATGCGAACCGCGCGAGGGTGGCGTCTGTTGGTCGCGGACCTTCAACTGGCCCGCCGGCCTCACGCCGCGTGAAAAAGTGTGGGTCGTTATCGAGCCGTTGCCCGCCGACGCACGGGTCACCCTCAACGGCCAGCAACTCACCGGCGATCTGGAAGTCACGAGCTTGATCGCTATGCACAATCGGCTGGAAATCGAAGTCCCCGCCGTCGGGGCAGCGGAACTGCCGTTCGCAGTGAGGCTTGATATCGACGAAGGGTAGGGGAGTTTTACAGGAGGACGCGGAGGGAGCAGAGTCCCTGGGTCATCCTGAGAGAGGCTTGCCGACCGAAGGATCTAGGCTCATCCTGTAGAGGTGTTGGCTATTACCACAGTTTGAACCCAGATTCCTCTAGTCGTGGAACTCCTATCGGAATGACATCTCATTCACTCTGCTCCCTCTGCTACCTCCTGTTAACACTCTTTACAGCGCCTTGCGCCGCCGAGGATTGGCTTTCCCTCTTTGACGGCAAGACGCTTAATCCTCGGTCGCCAAGGCTCTCTCGGAATGACACACAACTCCGCTCCTTCCTGTAAGCAACTTCCCGCTTGTCAGCCCCCTCGCCGCGAACCACAATGGGTCTTTGCGCTGTCTCAGCCAGCAAAGTCCCCTTGTTTTCTCTAACGGATCGTGATCATGCCCAGTTGTGTGTTGGCTTATTCGGGAGGTTTGGATACCTCGGTGATTCTTGGTTGGCTGCAAGACGAAGGCTACGACGTGCATGCGGTATACGTCGATTTGGGCCAACCTTGCGAAGATCGCGAAGCGATTCTCAAGAAGGCCCGCGACAACGGGGCCAAGTCGTCGCAACTTATTGACGCCCGTGAAGAACTTTGCCGCGACTTCGCGTTCCCGGTGCTTCAATGGCAGGCCAAATACGAGAACATCTATTTGCTGGGCACCTCGATCGCGCGGCCGTTGATTTCCAAGGTCTGTTTGCAAGTCGCCCGCGAAGTGGGTGCCGAGGCTTATGCCCATGGGGCCACTGGCAAAGGAAACGATCAATGCCGTTTCCAACTCGCCGCCGAAGCGCTCGATCCTCATGTCCAAATCATCGCCCCCTGGCGAATCAAGAAATTCCGCGACCTCTTCCCCGGTCGGACCGAGTTGATTGACTATTGCGATGCCAAAAAAATTCCTGTGAAGGCATCGGCCGCCAAACCCTACAGCAGCGACGAAAACTGCCTGCATATCAGTTACGAAGCAGGCAAGCTCGAAGACCCTGCGGTCAACGGCATGGCGATTGTTGATTTTGGCATGACGGTCTCGCCACAAGAAGCCCCCGACAAAGTTGAAGAGGTTACGATCAGTTTTGAAAGCGGTGTACCGATTTCAATCAACGGTGAGAAGAAGTCACCGCTGGCGATGGTCGAGACTATGAACTCGATCGCTGGCCGCAACGGCGTGGGGCGAATCGACATCGTCGAGAACCGCTTCGTCGGCATGAAAAGCCGCGGCGTGTACGAGGCCCCTGGCATGACGGCCCTCTACGCGGCCCATCTGGCGCTCGAGCAACTCACGCTCGACCGCGAGACGGTTCACTTGCGCGATCGAATCGCCCCCGAAGTCGCCGAGATGGTGTACTACGGTTTCTGGTACGTGCCGAAGATGGACGCCCTGATGGCCTTCATCCGCGAAGTGCAAAAACCAGTGACCGGCGACGTGACGCTCGGCCTCTACAAAGGAAACGTCATGGTCCAAAGCCGCACGAGCCCACACAGCCTGTACGATGAAGCGATCGCCAGCATGGAAGGGGGCGGCAGCTACGACCAAACCGACGCGGAGGGATTCTTGCGGATACAAGGCCTGCCGAGTCGGGTGTTGGGGAAGGTGCGACCGAGAAAATATTAGGGCGCTAGACTCTAGGCGCTGGGCGCTAGTTTAAGGAAACAGCTTGATGGCTGGTTATCAAGATTTGAAAGTTTGGCAGCTCGGCATTCAGATTACGCGAGTAGTCTATGAACTAACGGCTCAGTTTCCTGACGCGGAAAAGTATGGATTAACGTCGCAGCTTCGCCGTTGTGCTGTCTCTATCCCATCGAACATAGCAGAAGGCCATTCACGCGAGTCGAAGCGTGAGTTAGCTCGGTTCGTTTCCATCGCGAGAGGCTCATTAGCCGAACTGGAAACTCAGCTCATAATTGCCAAAGAACTTGGTTTCGGCAATGCGACACAGATCGAGCGACTCATCGAAACATTGAAAGAAGAAGGACGTATGCTAACGGGCCTACGCAGATCTCTCATCCCCAAGACCGAAAACTAGCGCCTAGTAACCAGCGCCTAGCGTCTATGTACCTTTTCGAAAACCCCGTTCTGCAAAACGAGCTCGTCGCCAACTTGCGCATGACCCGCACGTTTGTGTTGCTCTTTGCCTATGTGGGGTTCTTAGGATTGTTGGTCTTTGCCGCCTGGCCAGCGGCCGAGCGGATCGACATGTCCAACAGCGACAAGGCCAAGCCGCTCGTGAATCTGCTGTTCCTGGGCCAGTATATGCTCATGTCGCTGATGGCACCCAGCTTTGCCGCCGGGGCGATTACGGGCGAAAAGGAACGCGACAGTTTTGAAATGCTGCTCGCGAGTCCCATCCGGCCCGCTGCCATCGTGTTGGGCAAATTGGCCGCGTCGCTCTGCCCGCTCGCCGAGTTGATGATCGGTTCGCTGCCGGTCGTGATGTTGTGCCTGCCGCTGGGCGGAGTGCAGTTCTTTGAAGTCCTCGCGGCCTATCTCGCCATGATTTCATCGGTCGCCCTGTTTGCGATGATCAGCCTCTGGTGCAGCAGCTATTTCGTGCGGACCTCGGCCTCGCTCGTTGTTTCCTACCTCATGATCCTCCCCCTGGCGATGGCGGGGGTCTTCGTTTGGCAAGCCCTCGACCAATTGGGTGAAGCGCGTTTGTTGGTGGTGTTTACCGTCGTGCCGATCGCATGTTTATCGCTCTCGGCGCTCTTGTTTGCCGACACGTCGCGGCGGTTGCTGCAAGCTCCCGACCTGGGAGGCGCCGGCCGCGAGGCGATTGATCTCGAAACAGAAGCCGAATCCGCCGTCGGGCTTTACATCAAGCGGGATGAATTTCCCGATCGCTTGTTCGCGCCGCCGAAGCGGACCACGTTCCTCCCCGACGATGCCAACCCGATTTACGACAAGGAAATCCGCAGCGAGATTTTCAGCCAGGGCACCCTCATGCTCCGGCTGGTGATTCAGATTAGCATGGGGCTCGCCATGTTCGTCATGGCGTATTGCCTGTTCTTGCGACCGCAGTACGCCCCGTGGTATAGCGCGTATGTGTTGTTTTTCAACATGCTTGTTGGGCCCGTCTTCACCGCGGGGAGCGTCACCAGCGAACGCGAGCGGCAAACGCTTGATCTTCTGCTCACCACGCTCATCACCCCCTGGCAGATGATGTGGGGCAAACTTCTCTCGGGATTGCGTGTTTCCAGCGTCCTCACGGGCTTTCTGATGTGGCCGGTTTTGTTGGCCTGCATCATGCCCCTTGAGTTCTGGTACAACTTGCCAACCATGGGGGGCTATTTCTTAGTGGTGATGTTGACTTGCATCACAACGGCGATGACCGCCCTTTTTTGTTCGACGCTCTTCACCAAAACTTCGAGCAGCTTGCTCGCCACGTATTTGATTAGCATCACGCTCTTTCTTGTACCACTCGCCGCGGAACGCTTTGTCGATGTCTTTGTGAGAACCCCCGCGGCAAAGGAAATCGTTCAACTTGCCGGTATCAGTAGCCCCTTTGCCGCGGTATTCAACCTGCCGCTGGAAGTCTCCAGTGCGCCCCAACCCCGGGCCGTTTCACTGCCGGTATTCTGGGGCCATCTCTTCTTCGCGGTGGTTTATAACGTCGTGTTGCTCTCAGCCGTCACGTGGTTATTCCGAATCCGTTGGCGAGTCTCGGATAACTAGCTGCGTCGCTTGACGACCAATCGAAGCGTGTGCGATAACAGCATGAGCAGCCCACCAGCGCCCCAGCAAGGATTTCGGCCATGCCGCGCGATCCAGACAAGCCCCACATGCCCACCCAAGACGAATTGGATTTATTGCATTACGAGTCGCGGATTGAGCGGCCCGTGCGGATGAAAGTTCCCGAATTTGAGCGAAACGAACGCCTGCGGCACGTGATTTTCAGTGGTCAGTTTTCCGTCGACATGCTCGAAGACCTCGCAGGCACTGCCGATAAGATCCGCGCCCTTTCGAAAATGCGGGGCGGACAGGATTTTCTTATTCGGCTCTTAGATCACAAACGGGCGATGCTCTATTTCACGCAGCCCTCAACGAGGACGTTTCTCTCGTTCATGGCCGCCTGCCAGATCCTGGGAATCACCTGCAACGAAGTCCGCGACCCCACCACCTCGTCGGAAACCAAGGGGGAAACACGTTTCGATTCGATCCGCATGTTCTCCAGCTATTTCGACATGATCATCATGCGCACAAATCTCGCGAGACTGGCGGAGTCGTGCGCCTATTTGATGAACGACCTGGAAGCCTCCGGCAATCGTAGCGTGCCGATCATCAATGCCGGCTCCGGCGCGGATGAGCACCCCACGCAGGCTTTGCTCGACGTGTACACCCTGCAACGAAGTTTTCAGTTCTCGCATCCGCAAGATTCCCCCGTGTCCAATCGCTTCGACGAGCTGCGCGGCGATTATCCCGATCTCACGAAGGGCCTGATTCACAAAACTTATGGCTTCTGCGGCGACATCGGCCGGGGTCGCACCGTGCGATCGCTCGCCAGCTTGCTTGCCAATTACGAGGGGGTGACGCTCGTCTTCATTGCTCCGAACGACCCCACGCTCGCGCTCCGCGACGATCTACGGCAACGGCTCGCCGACCGCGGCGTGCGCTTTGTCGAGGTCGACTCGTTTGAAGAAAAGATCGGCGGCGTTCCGGTGATCGAGGCAATAGATGCCCTCTACATGACTCGCATCCAAAAGGAACACAATAACCCAGACCAAGTTGCCAATTTTGCCAAGCTCGATCTGTCGCGTTACAAACTCTCT
>JBGTEU010000745.1:0-5865 GCA_041747595.1 Bythopirellula sp. | reverse complement strand
TTTTACCCGGGAATTACTGGTACTCCAGAACACTGGGCGCGGGGCAATTATGCCCTCAACGGTTTTCAATTCTGGCCCAATGGCCAGGCCATCGGCGAGGCCCTCGGCACTGCAACCGGGGAACTGAGCAAATGGCTGGAGTACAATGTTGGCATGGGAACACCAGGTAACCCCTTTAATATGAAGCGCATCACCGATGGCACGAGCAACACGATTATGCTGGCCGAGATGCGGCAAGGATTGGGCGACAGTGATCCGCGGGGTGCCTGGGCCTTGGGGCTGTGCGGCTCGAATTATCACTGTCGTCATGCCACCAACGGCGTCAACGCTCCCAATGAATGTTTGCCTGGGCAAGATGATATCATCAATGGTGCCAGAATCAGGGATGAAGTTGGTGAACCGAAATTACGTAGTGAATGCATGATGATGGATCCTGGGCTGAATTCCAGTGGTCAGAGTGTCGTCCGCAGCATTCATCCCGGCGGCGTCTTTGCGGCGATGGCCGATGGCAGCGTGCATTTTTTAAGCGACTTTATCCAGGCCGGCACGATTGGATCCTCACCTTTCATCGGCATTGGTGCCACGGACCTCCAGTCAATGGGGGTCTGGCAGTTCTTGAACATCGCGTCAGACGGCCGCGTGGCTTCGCTCGGCGGTAATTAAGGCTTAGCTCGAAAATAACTTCCGCAATTCCTAAAACCACGGAGGCAGACGAAATGGCAAATTGGATTTCAATTCTCCGTGTCCTCTGTCCGTGGTAAAAAAATTAATTAACTGAATCGTACTAATTCAACCAAATCTAATCGTAGCCACAGGGATGGATATTGTGGAAAGTAGAACAAGAGTCGTTTTGTTCGCGCGGCTGAGTTTGAGCCTGCTTGTCGGCTGTCCGTTTGTCGGTTGCGACGGCGGTGCTTCACCGTTCGCCTATGTCCCCGTGAGTGGCCAAGTTACCTACGAAGATGGCACTCCCATCAAGGAGAACATTCGGCTGCAGTTCGTGAGCCTCGATCAACCGGCGGTGGGTGCTTCGCACGCCCGTCCGGCACTCACGACCGTCAATGCTCAAGGCCGCTTCGAGAACGTGACCAGTTACAAATATGGCGATGGCCTCGTGCCAGGTCGGCATCGCGTGGCAATACTCGATGCCGAAGAAAACGGTAAGCTCCTCGTGCCCCAGGAGTGTACCAACGTCAATACGACTCCCCTAAAAGTTGACACCGCCACCCTCCCGCTCGTAATCAAAGTTCCCAAGCCGTAGACCCATAACGTTCCGAAAGGCTAGTCCTAATTATTTAGGGCGACGGCTTGAGGGATCTGGATTCAGCCTTTACACGCACCAGATGACGTGTGCGGGATTAACACAGATCCCTCGGTCGGCAAGCCTCTCTCGGGATGACAGCCAACTATAGGGAGAAAACCGATGCACGGTTGTCGCCTACGAGTGAAATTGTGCCCCTCGGCTCTCGCCCTACTGCTCGCGCTTGCGGTTTCGCCGCATGTCCAGGCTGACCCGCTCTTATACGAACCAGGCATCGATCCGGGCGTCGGTTTTAATCTTGTCTCTTGGGGAAATTTTGGCAACGGCGCCACCGTTTGGCAAAACGCCGTGCAAGCGGTTTTCAATGCCGGCTTCGATGAAGTCTCGCTGAGTCCGATTCGTTACTTCACGCCAGGCACCGGCTCAATCGCCGCAACTTCTAGCAGCGGCCCCGAACTGAGCCACGTCGCCGCCGGCATCGTGAGGGCGAAGCAACTCGGCATGCGCGTCACGGTGAATCCGTTTGTCGAGCCGGTTAATTTCACCCAGTGGCGTGGATTTTACAACCCAACGCCCAATTCGGCTGAGTGGAACACTTTTTGGAATGATTATCAACAATACATCGTCGATGTTGCCACGATGGCCCAAACCAACGGGGCCGACGCAGTGACAATCGGCACGGAAATGCGGGGGCTGGAACTCAACAGTGGCAACAATCCTAAATGGAATTCCGTGCTGAATGCGGTCGATGGCACATTCAGCGGGCAGATTGGGTACGCCGCCAACTGGGACAGTTACAACAGTGCTAACACCACCAGCGCTATCTGGGAACATCCCGCCGTGGATTTCGTGGGAATCGATTCTTACTTCACAAATTTGCTTTCCAACGGGCAAGCGAACGCCTCGGGCGCTTACCCCAATATCGACTTTATCACGCAAGTGGAAAACGCGTGGAATAACAAACTCGACAACGAGATTATTCCGTTCGCGCAAGCCCGGAAAGGTGGCGCGGGCTTGCCCGTAAAGTTCACCGAAATTGGTTACCTGCCTTACAACGGCACGACGGTTAATCCCCAAAACGGCAGCGGCACGCTCGACCAAGACGAACAAAACATGGCGTTCGAGGGCTTTATGCGCGCGCTGGATGGCCGAAAAGCGACGGGGGAATTTCTCGCCGCGCATATTTGGCAGTGGGATATGCAAGGTTCCGGCGGGAGCCAATGGAACATGAATCCCAATGGCGGCAACCAACCCACAAATCAGCAAACGGCCCAGTGGCTCTCGAGCTTTATGAATGGCACGAATCCCGATCCGGGCAATCCGCCACCGCCACCTAGTGGCACTCATGTGCTTTATAGTTTTGAGAATGGACTTCAAGGCTTCTTTTATCCAAATTTTGAATCGGAACCAAATAGTGTTTTGACTCAAGCAACAAACATCGGTGCAACGGAAGGTACGCATAGTTTAGCTATTACAAAGCCAACGTCTCCTTGGACCTGGGATGCCCGCGTACAGATGACAGGCGAGCAATTGCAGGCTCTTCAACAGGCGCTTGCGGATGGTGCAGAGAATTATGTCTTAAAGATGGACGTAACCTACGTCGCAAGCAACTTACCGACTGGCCTCACCTTGATGGATATGCATCTCTCAATGGAAACGAACCTGGATGGTTGGAACCAAATCAATGGCCCCTTTGCAGCCATTAGCTCGCCCGTCAATCAAATTTTTGACGTGGAAGTCCCTCTTGCTGCATTTGATTTAAGTAGTGGTATTTCTTTTGCAAATTTCCATCTTGGATTTCGGGGGAACTTCTCTGGAAATGCCACAGTTTATATCGACAACATCGCGCTGGTCGATCTGTTTCCCGACAACGCCGATTTCGATGGCGACGGCGACGTCGATGGTGCCGATTTCCTCGCGTGGCAACGCGGGTTCGGCACGTCCGGCAATGCTACTCTCGCACAGGGCGACGCCAACGGCGACGGCGACGTCAACGCGCTCGACCTGGCCATTTGGCAAGCGCAGTACGGCACGCTGAGCGAATTGCAGACTCTCGCCGCGCAAGTACCGGAGCCTTCTTCCATTGGTCTTGTGATTGTGAGTTTGTTAGCCGCAGGCGGCAGCCGCCGGCAAGTACTGTCATTCCGAAGGAGCCTTGGCGACTGAGGAATCTGAATCCCTTCGGTGCACGTATTCAACCCGGAGATGGGGCTGGCCCGGATCCTCCGGTCGGCAAGCCTCTCTCGGGATGACATTGAATAGTTGGAGTTTTTAATGCTGAAGTCTTCCTTTTATTTGTTGCTACTTTTAACCGTTGGAATCCACGCAACTTCAATGTATGCAACACCGCCGGAGAATCCAAAGCACGAGTTCGTGAAGGGCATTTCCTGGGGTTGGGTCGGCTCGCGGGGAGACTACGAATCGCCCGCCGCCGCAGAGTCGATGAAACACTTGGCCGAGACCGGGGCCGAGTGGGTCTGCATCGCGTTTGCCACGACGATGCGCTCTCCCCACGAGCCTGACTTTACCTGGAGCGACGACAATCCCCGAATGGTAAGCGACGCGGAGATTCGCCACGCGATTGAGCTCGCCCGTAGCCACAACCTCAAAGTGATCCTTAAGCCGGTGATCAACTGCGACGACAACACCTGGCGGGCGTGGATTCGCTTTTATCGTCCCGTGACCGAAGCCGAAAAGGTTGAGGGAATTACAGGGGAAATGGACCCTTGGGGCGACACAGCGACCATGCGCGAAGGCGAAGTCAAGGACCTCGCCGCGTGGGATCGCTGGTGGGGGCACTATCAGAATTTTCTCATTCATTACGCGGAGATCGCTAAAGAAGCCAACGTCGAAATGTTCTGCCTCGGTTGCGAGATGAATTCCACCGAGGAGTTCGTTGACAAATGGCGAAATCTCATCGGCGAAATTCGTACGATTTACTCCGGTCCGCTGGTGTACGACATCAATCATGGCCGCGAGATGGAGCTCACCTGGTGGGACGCGGTCGATATCATCGGCGTGAGCGGTTACTACCAAGTGCCGCCTCCTGAAGGTGTCACCATCGAGGAAGCCGTCAAGCAGACAACGACCCAAGCGGAGATCGCCGTGGAGCTGGCGAAAGTCAAGCAGCACCTGGCCGAAGTAAGCAAGAAATGGCACAAGCCCATTTTGATGATTGAAACGGGCGTGACCAACGTCCGCGGCTGTGCTCGTTATCCCTGGTCGCATCCCGACGCGAATCCCGAAAGCCCGCTCGACGAAACGGAACAAGCCAATTACTACCGGGCGTTCTTCGAAACGTTCGCCGACGACGCCCCATGGTTTATGGGGTATGCGTGGTGGGATTGGCCCTCGCGGTTGTACCCCAAGGAAGAGGCAGCCGAGAATCGCGGCTTCTGCATTTACGGCAAAGAGGCCGAAACGGTCTTGCGCGAGTGGTACGCCAAACCGACGCCGGAAGTCGTGGTTGAGTGAAGTCGCTAACCGCGAACTTCTTGGCGATTCTCGCGGTCTCTCTGCAGTGCCGTCGGCGCATACCGCTTGCCAGCGGCGTTTGCTACAATGCGCGGTTCGCCCCTTCTGCCACCTGACTACTAGCCCTAGCGATTCATGGAAAAGACCCTCCCCTTCGACGCCGCCACGCTTGAAACGATACTCAAGCATTATCCCACGCCGTTCTATTTGTACGACGAACAGGGCATCCGCCAACGCACCCGCGATCTCTTGAATGCCTTTAAGTGGAACCCCGGCTTCAAGCAGTATTTTGCCGTGAAGGCGACGCCCAACCCGCACATCGTGTCGCTCCTTCGCGATGAAGGGAGCGGCGGCGACTGCTCGAGCATGGCCGAGTTGGTGCTCTGCGAGCGGATCGGCATCACGGGCGAGTCCGTCATGTTCACCTCGAACAACACGACCGCCGAGGAATACAAGTACGCCGTCGAACTGGGGGCGATTATCAATCTCGATCATCCCAACTTGATCGACACGCTCGTTGCCGGGGCGGGGATGCCCGAGACGATCTGTTTCCGCTTCAATCCGGGCCCCGAGCGAACCGGCAACGCGATTATCGGCAATCCCGCGGAAGCAAAATTTGGTTGCACCCGCGCGCAACTCTTGCAGGGCTACCAGCGCTGCCGCGAATTGGGCGCGAAGCGTTTCGGCTTGCACGCGATGGTGGTCTCCAACGAACGCGACGTGCAATCGTTGTGGGACACGGCGCAAATGTTGTTCGAGCTCGCCGTGTTGGTGCAGCGGGAAGTCGGCATCAATATCGAATTCATCAATCTGGGAGGCGGCATCGGAGTCGCCTACCGACCGACCGACAACGAGATCGATCTCGCCGAGTTTGGCGGCGGCGTTGAAAAACTCTATCAAAAAATACTCGTCCCCGCGGGTCTCGACCCCGTGCGAATACTTATGGAAAACGGCCGAGCGATGACGGGGCCGTTTGGTTTTTTGGTGACGCGGGTGATCAACGAGAAGGAAACCTACAAAAAATACGTGGGGGTCGACGCCTGCATGTCGAACCTGATGCGGCCCGGCATGTACGGGGCCTACCATCACATCACCGTCGTCGGCAAACAGAATCAACCTTCCGCGGGTGC
>JBGTEU010000744.1:0-3990 GCA_041747595.1 Bythopirellula sp. | reverse complement strand
CTCACCGAAAAGCCGCTTTGGTCATTCACATCCGCGCCGAAGATGGTGATCCCAGCGGAACCCAAGTAGTGGGCCAAATCGATCGTCGCGGGCAGCGACGCGGCTCCAAAGATCACATAGCTTTCACCGGCACCAGACTTGGCATTCCCCGACGCAGAGGCCCAAATTGCCCCGATGATCAGATCGTCGAAGCCGTCCCCGTTGACGTCCCCGGCGCTGCTCACCGAATCGCCGCTAGTGTCACCCGTATCCGCGCCGAAGATGGTGATCCCAGCGGAACCCAAGTAGTGGGCCAAATCGATCGTCGCGGGCAGCGACGCGGCTCCAAAGATCACATAGCTGTCACCGGCCCAAATCTTGGCATTCCCCAACGCATCGGCATGGGGTGCCCCGATGATCAGATCGTCGAAGCCGTCCCCGTTGACGTCCCCGGCGCTGCTCACCGAACGGCCGCTCCAGTCACCCGCATCCGCGCCGAAGATGGTGATCCCTTGCGCGGCGTTTAACGCTGCCAAGTCGATAACCGTCAATAGGCGACGAGCCTCCAGTTGTTCCACCAACAACCGTCGCAACGAGCGGCGGCGAACCCTGCGCTCTCGATTCGTCACTGACGAGTTCAATGACCGGTAGAACGATAAAATTGGCATCTTGAAGCTCGCAATCTGGAAAGGTAATTCCCCGGTTAAGTGAGAAAACGCAGCGTCGATCCCCATCGATTGTAGCCAAAAAATAACGGGCAAACAAAAAATGATGCCGGTAGATGGCGGGCAATAGAGGAATAAGCACGTGAAACCACTGCGGCTCGCTCAGTTCTCAAATTCTCAAAACATGTCAGGACCCTATGAGCTAGTTCCGTAGGCGCGACAACATCGATACGGGAAAAAACTTCAATTCCGCAAATTTGATCCAAAAACCCGGTCCCAAGCGAAGGGTATCACATGGGCCGGGATCACAAGATCATCTTTAGGGCACTAGGGGTCCGGGGCCTAGTCCCTATTTCTTGTCAGGTTCTTAGCTGGACAGCGCGACACATCGGATTGAGAAAGATCGCCCGCTGCAGCCAATTACCTCTTAAACTTTAGCGAGCCACGTCCATGCCACCAATAGTCGACGGGATCGTCCGACCCCAGCACAAACGGCATAGAATAAGCGTACATTACCCAACTCCCTGTCGCCCCGGCGAACCGGCCCGTACTGTCATTGGGTTGCACCACAAATTCCGCAATCCATTGGGCTTCGACCACCAACTCGCCGCCGGGCAAGACATCCACAATCGTCAAGATGAAATTGCCGGGCTGGCTGGCGCCAAAGTCGGTGCGGCCATAGTAACAGGCCAACCGATCGCCGTTGGCTCCGGTGAACACAAACGGATCACCGCTGCCGAACTCGCCTGTGATCGTCCCATCATCAGGATTAAACGTCGCTGAATCGGTGCGCACGCTACCCTCGCCAGTATGGCGGCCAAGATGTGTCGCCTGGCCACTGATCCAGTGAAACCCATTCCCTTGACCGGGCAAAGGCAAACCGTTGGGTGCGACTCCAGCCCCTGAAATTCGGAACGCCTTGTTCACTTGGGCTTCGCTGTTCACTCGGACTTCGCTGTTCACTTGGGCTTCGCTCGTTCCGGGCGCCGCCAATAAAACAATGAACACTAAACCAGCCACAAATTGAATAGTGGTTTGTAACTTCAACATGTCGATACTCCTCGTCATTGATGCCATGAAAAAAACAATTTGTTGCCCCACTCAGGTCGCCGGCTACCTCAACCGAACGAAACCATCAAGTGTCCAATTAAAACTCCACTGCGGGTCGGCGAACGTAAACGGATTGTTGACCGCGACTACCTTCAACGGCTGCGGACCCGGTTTGATCGAAGCAAATTGACCCGTCCCGCCTTCGACAACGAATTCCCCCGACCAGACGGCGGAAAATACGGTGAATGTTTCCTCCAGCGGGATCAACTGCACTTGACCTGTGGCACTGAAATAAATCTTATCGCCATTGGCGGCAATGGTTTCCTGTGGGTTACTCGACAGGATCGAAAAAACAAAAACGAGCGGATTGTCCGTCGGTGAGGCGATAACGCTCCCCGCTAACGAATGCCGCCCCAACAGTCTCCCAATGCCCGCCCCACCGTAATTGCCAGTGCCCGGTTCGTAAATCCCCGTCCCTTGGGACTTGTAAGGAACGAGTTGCCCGTATGCCGATCCCATCGACACAATTCCCAAAACCGCCGCGATGGCGAACAACTTTGACCATTTCAACATTGATGTGACTCCTTTTGAATCAGAACAAAAAAACATAATTCACTCGCTGTGACGCTTCCGGAGCACGATTGACCCGTGGACAAATCGGCCCCAGATGTTCAAACAACCACGAAATGCGAATTGACCTACGCCGGCCCGCGAGCGGTCCTGAACGTCAGAACCCTAATAACTAGTTCCGCCGCCGCGACAACATCGATACGGGAAAAAACTTCAATTCCGCGAATTTGATCCAAGAATTAACGTCGAAGCAGCCTGTCGTTGAGCCCAGCCTCGCCGGGGCACGGCACAGTCAATCACAAATTACCGCCTTTGTCGGGGGGCGTATTTTCCGCTTTTAGCGCTGCCTCATATTCGTCAAGCCGTCGCATGGCGTCAGCGCGCTGGGAATCGCCGTCCGGGAAAAGCGAAACAGCTTGCTTTTGAGTTTCGACGGCCGCGCCGGTATCGCCGGTTTTGTGCTGGGCCATCGCGAGCGTGTCGAGGTAACTCCAGATGTCGCCACCGCCGACGGGTTCCTTTAGCTCGCACGCTCGCTGCGCATAAACCAACGCGCGTTTCGGGTCGCGTAACGATTCGATTTCGTGCGTCAGCAACATCAAGGCGATATCGTTTAGCGTGATGGCGCTGGCGTCGGCTGCTTCTGCTGCGGTGAGTTGATAGTCCAGAAGTTCACGGTGTACAGTTAAAGCATCTTCTATTCGATCAAGTTTCGTGTAGGCCTCGGCGAGCCCGCGCATAGCAGACTTGAACCATGGGTGCTGTTCGCCGAGGCCCTGACGCAACTCCGGCAGGCTGGTCTCGAACAGGGACGCAGCGTCTTCGTAGCTTTCGAGACGATCGCCGGATTCGTTTGCTCCGATTGCGGATCGTGCCGCGATAATTGACTCGAACACTTTTGCGGCCGCCTCAGATTGGCCATTCTCAGCCAAAACCAGGCCGTAATCGTTTTGTTTCCCCATCGTTCGTACATGACTCGCCCCAAATTGCTCTGTCAAGTTGGCAATCAGTCGTTCAAAGTTCGCGATGGCGTCCGCGTAGCGCTTCAGTTTCCAATACAAATAAGCAAGATGTTCGGTACTCTCCAACACTCCCTCCCGGTCCTGTATCTCGTCGCGAATTTTAAACGCCTCCAGGTGATGGACTTCGGCGATCTCGTATTCGGACTGCTGCACAGATAATTCACCGAAGGAGTCATGGCTATCCGCGAGGAGTTTTTTGAGTTGGTTGTTTTGTGGGAAACGATTTATCAAGGTGCGATAGATGCTTGTTGCCGCTTCGTGTTGCATTACGGCATCATCGATACGACCCGAAAGACCATAAACACGCGCGAGGTTGGTGTGCGCTCCTGCAAGGTTCAATCGGTGCCCGGGCTGATGTGGATCCTTTCGAATCCGGTATTCGACCGTCTTAATTGTTTCTAAGTACGCACTTTCTGCGCCAGATAAGTCGCCCAGCGCGGCATGGCAAGTGGCCAGATTGACACGAACGTTGAAAGATAACGTCTTATAGTCAGCCGACTCCGGACGATCTGCTACCAATCTCGCTATGATCGGCATCGCGTTTAAAATCTCCGCTTTGGCCGCGTCGAAGTTTCTGTTCTCCAAGAATGTAGTGGCCAGCCGAGTGTACAGTCCAACCAAACGTGTAGAATTGCGTTCATCGTCCGGGAAGTTCTCAACGACGTCCGCCATTACTTCGATTCCTTTGCGACATGCGCTAATCG
>JBGTEU010000743.1:0-5359 GCA_041747595.1 Bythopirellula sp. | reverse complement strand
TCGCCACCGCTGGATACTTGTTCGGCACAACGCGTACTTGCCAATCGCCCTGCGCATCTCGAAGGACCGCCAACTCGTGCGGCGTGGAGTGTTCGTTGCTAGGGCAGAAGGGGCATCCCGCGGGATCGTGGCTCGGAAACGGAGCCGCGTCGCTTACAAAATCAGTGGGACGCAGCGCGCGATCCTCGGCGATCAACACCCGCCGACCCGTCGTGGAATCGGTCCGCATTTCAAAGATTGACGCGCTATCGAGCATCATACAATCGGCAACACGTCGCGATGTCGACCGCTCACTTCTGGGTCAGGCCGTTTTCCCGAGATGCTCTAGTTTGTCGAAATTCGTCGGCCACCCGCCGGGCGTTCTCAGCAAGGCGATGAATGTCATGCCCTGCTTGTTCGTCGAGTTGTTGGCGGATCAACCGAACATCTTCAACAACCGACGGACCGACACGTTGGGACAAGCTAGAAGTAGATTCCTGTGAGTCACACATAATGTTCATCTGTTTTTGTGGTTCGTTCGTCGATGATGTCATCCCGAGGGGAGTTCTGCGACCCGAGGGATCTGGTTTGCAGTATAATCTCGCGTGGCAGGCGTGCAAAAGTACAACCAAGATTCCTCAAGTCGTGAAACTCCTTTCGGAATGACATATTCACGATTGGCACGCTTAACTCAGCACACCCTGCCGCGCTTTTGACAGGGTCTTTTCATAGAGCTCGCTGTACTTGCGGGCACTCGAATACCAGGACCAATCTTGCCGCATCCCCGTGGCGATCAGTTTCTGCCACGTCGAGGGGTCGGCGTAGGTTCCGCATGCCCGCTGTAAAGCGTCGCCGAGTGCAAGGGCCGTGTATTCGTTGAAACTGAAACCGGTGGCCGTGCCGTTGCCGAGCGTATCGGGATTCGTGTCGACCACTGTGTCGGCCAAGCCGCCCGTCGCGCGGACCACGGGCACGGTGCCGTACTTGAGACTATAAAGCTGATTGAGGCCGCACGGTTCGTATTGGCTCGGCATGACGAAGATGTCGGCCCCCGCCTCGATGCGGTGGGCCCATTCATTTGAAAATTCCAGTCGCACGGCGATTCGGTCGTGATTCTCGGCGGCTAGTTGGCCCAGCACCTGGTGATATCGCGGTTCGCCGGTGCCCAAAATTACCCACTGTGCGTTGCGCTTTTCCGCTGCCCACTGTTGCATCACACGAGCAATCAAATCGAAGCCTTTTTGGTCGGCCAACCGACCTACCGCTGCGATCAAAGGCACCGAGGCATCGACGGGCAAGCACATCTCGCGCTGCAAAGCTTGCTTGCAAGCGGCCTTGCCCGTGATGAAATTTTCGGCGTCGTAGGTGTTTGGACCGAGATATTCATCGATTGCCGGATTCCATTCGTCGTAGTCGGCACCGTTGATGATGCCAGACAGATCGGTGCGGCGCTGCTGCAAGGCCCCTTCCATGCCACAACTCAACGGTGGCCGGAGAATCTCTTTGGCGTAGGTGGGGCTCACCGTGCTCACCGAGTCGGCAAATGCAATCGCCGACTTCATAAAACTCAAATTGCCGAAGAACTCCATTTGATGGTAATTGAAATACTTCCAGTCGATCCCCGTGAGCACCATATCCCAGTGCCAGAAATTTCCCTGATAGGCGAGATTGTGAATCGTGTAGAGCGAGGCCATCTGATCGAACGGGGGCCGCTCATGGAAAAGCGTCTTGAGATACACCGGTATCAACCCCGAGCACCAATCGTTGCAATGGATCAAATCGGTTTCGAGGTCCAACTCGACGATCGCTTCGAGCACCGCCCGGCAATAAAACACGAAGCGTTCGCAATTGTCGCGGTAGTCTTCGCCGTTCTCGCCATACATTTGTGGCCGGTCGAAGTAATCGTGATTCTCAATGAAATAAACCGGCACGGCCGAATCGGGGAGGTGGCTTTCCAGAATTTGGCAGCCGACCCGCTTTTGACCGATGGGAATTTCGAAGCTGATGCCGGTGGATTCGATGGGAAGGCCGGCTTGATAGATCTGTCGAAACGCCGGCAAGATCACGGCCGTGCGATGGCCCAGCTTGTAGAGCTCGCGGGGCAAACTGCCACACACGTCTCCAAGTCCGCCCGTCTTGCAGAAAGGCACCGCTTCGGCAGTAGCAAACAGAATATTCACAGCGATCTCGTTAATGTGGATTTTATCGCTAAGCCGCCAGCGGCCGCTGGCGGCTTAGCGATAAACCGCGAGTTCACGCCACCTGACCGACCACGGCGCCAATCGATTCCGCCACGCGGTCGATGTTCGCGGGGGTCAATCCCGCCACGTTGATCCGACCCGACCCTACTATATAGATAGCATACTCGTCGCGCAGCAATTCCACTTGGTCCTTGGTAAGTCCCGAAAAAGAGAACATTCCCCGCTGCCGGGTCATAAAAGAATAATCGCCGGGGACCCCTTTTTCGGCCAGGGCATCGACCAACTGCTGCCGCATGCCGTTGATTCGGTCCCGCATCGTGGCGAGTTCCGTCTCCCAGGTTTTTCGCAATTCGGCGTCGTTGAGAATCGACTCGACGATGGCCGCCCCGTGTGCCGGAGGGTTGGAATAGTTCGCCCGCACGACGCGGTTGAGCTGGCTCTGCACGGCCACGGCGTCCTTGCTGCTCTTACAAACAACCGCCACGGCCCCCACGCGCTCCCGGTAGAGGCCAAAGTTTTTGCTGAAGGAGCTGCAGACGATGAACTCACCCCCCGCTTTGGCAAATTCGCGCAAGCCCCCGGCGTCTTCCTCCAATCCATCGCCGAAACCCTGGTAAGCGAAATCCAAAAACGGCAGCACGCCCCGTTTGTTGACCGCCGCAGCGATTTGTTTCCACTGGACGGGGGTAGGGTCGATCCCCGTTGGATTGTGACAGCACCCGTGGAGCAGAATCACGTCGCCGGCGGCCATCTTGTTGATCGCTTCGAGCAGGGCCTCAAACTTGAGACTGTTGGTTGCCGGATCGAAGTAGGGGTAGTTCTTCGTCGTCAAGTGCGCGGCGGTAAAGATGCCCTGGTGGTTCGGCCACGTGGGATCGCTGAGCCACAGAGTGGCTTGCGGAAAATTCTCGTGCAGAAAGTCGGCCACCACCCGCAGGCCCCCCGTGCCACCGGGAGTATGAGCCGCCGCCACGCAACCCGACGCGGGCAATTCGCTCGCCGCGCCAAACGCCAACTGTTGGGTAGCTTTCAAGAACCCCTCGGCCCCAGGGATCGGCAGATAAGTCTTGCTCGACGGCCCTGCAGAGAGCCGCTTTTCGGCTTCTCGAACCGACGCGAGCGTTGGCGTCTTGCCGTTTTCATCTTGGTAGATGCCAACGCTGAGGTTGATCTTCTCGGGTCGGGGATCTTCATTAAAAGCCACCGTGAGGCCCAGGATGGCATCGCGCGGCGCTTGTTCGACGGTTTCTAACATGGTTGGTTCCGGTGGAAGGAGAATGGGGCCGCTTGCGGCTTAGCGGGCACTCATGCGACAATCATAGGCCCTGATTTACGGCCTTCCTAGTGCCAGTCGTGCATCCTCCTATCCGACACCTCCTCCCCACCGTTGGTTCAATTCCCTCCATGAGCACTCCTCGCATCGGCATCTGGATCATCGGGGCACGCGGGGGTGTTGCGGTCAGCACGCTCGTCGGCCTCGCCGCACTTCGTGCTGGCCAAACCAGCGAAATCGGCCTGGTCAGTGCCCTGCCGGAGTTCGCACATTTGCCGCTCGCGCGATGGGATCAATTCGCAGTCGGTGGACACGAAATCCGTGCCACCACGCTCACCGCGGAAGCCGAACGGCTGCACCGCGAGAGCCGGGTTCTCACGACGGAAAACTTGGCGACGAGCCGCGATTTTCTCGCCGCTTGCGATGCCAACATTCGCCCCGGCGTGCTCTGGAATGTTGGTCCCACGATCAAGAATCTCGCCGATGTGGCCATTCCCGACGAGAAATCAGCCCGCGAGACAGTCGCCCGCCTCCAAGCCGATTTGAGCGATTTTCAGCGCCGAGAAAAACTCTCCGACATGGTCGTGGTGAACCTCGCCTCGACCGAAGCGCCCCTCGACGGGAAGCTTTGGCCGCAAACTTGGGAGGCGGCCGAGGAAATGCTCGACTCGCCCAACTGCCCCCTCCCGGCGAGTGCGCTTTACGCCATCGCGGCGCTGGAGTTGGGCCTGCCGTACATTAATTTCACCCCCTCGCTCGGTGCCACGCCCGCGGGGATCGACGAGCTTGCCCGACACCACAACACCTGCCATGCGGGCCGCGATGCCAAGACCGGCGAGACCCTGCTCAAGAGCGTGCTAGCTCCCATGTTCGCGGCTCGACATTTGGAGGTCATGAGCTGGGTCGGTCACAACATTTTTGGCAACCTCGATGGCCGGGTGTTGAGCGATCCAGCGAACAAGGCCTCGAAGGTGAAAAGCAAGGATCACCTGCTTGAAGAGATCCTCGGTTACCCCCCTCAGACGCTCGTTTCGATCGAGCACGTGGAGAGCCTGGGAGACTGGAAAATCGCCTGGGATCACGTGCATTTCCGCGGTTTTTTAGGCACTCCGATGACTTTGCAGCTCACCTGGCAGGGTTGCGATTCGCTGCTCGCCGCCCCCTTGGTGCTCGACCTGGTGCGGTTCATTTTGGTCGCGCACGGACGGGGAGAAACCGGTGCGGTGGGATCGCTGGCCAGCTTTTTCAAGAGCCCTCTCGGCACCGACTGCCATGCGTTCGCCGACCAAATGAACGACCTACGGCGCTGGGCACAAGAGTCGGTCTGACGCCCTCTCCGCGACCGGCGTTGTACCTGATCTTTTTCATCCACCAAACTTTTTTTGAGCGCGGTAGTTTTTACAAAAATCAAATTTTCTACGAACTCGCCTTGACTGAAATGCCTAAAAGTTGGTTCAATTGCGCGTAGTGAAGTCAACAGTGACTTCGAAGTGAGAGAGTTTGTGAACGATTCTTGGATTACTTCAGTAGATTATTTGACTTGAGCAGATTAATTTGACGATTGTTAAATTCATCATCCTTGACAAGAATCACACGCTTCTCTCTTTTTTGAACCAGCGGCCCACTCAATAAGTTTTCGCAGTACTATCACGACACTGCACATCACGACACGGTAACGCCTCGGCCGCGAACCTACAGATCAGGAGTAAGTAGAGCTGACAACCGCTGAAGGCAACTTAGCAACTTGCTAGCGAACCGGCTCTGTTTTTCAATTCTAGGTCCTGTTTTTCAATTTAAGTGGCCTCCCTTTCTTTCTGTGCGCCCAGAGGGAGAGCCAAATTTAAACGAGGGCGCAATCACGGAAGGAGCCCAAAAGGCTATGGCTACGAAGAAAAAGGCTGCAAAG
>JBGTEU010000742.1:0-8155 GCA_041747595.1 Bythopirellula sp. | reverse complement strand
GCCAACTATAAATTGTTCTGGCCACGACCCGTGGGATCTGGCCAAGACCCCTCACACGTTTTTCAAGACGAGTGACGGGTGAACCCAGATTCTTCCAGTCGCGCCATAAGTACGGGCCCGTCGGAATGACATCTAAGGCATCTCTGCTCTCTCTGCTTTCTCCTGTAGCATTTCTTATCTTAACTGACGGCGGCCAGCGAGCCAACCAAGTCGGATTCCGCGAAAGTCGTCGATTCCGGGGCGGCGAGGATCCTATCGAAGGGAAACGCCGCCTGGCGGAAGGTGGCCGCCGGCATGCTCACCGTTTGCCACTTGGCGGAGAGTTGCCGTGAAAACTGGATGTAGTCGGCGGTCCGCACGGCGAGAAACGCGTAGAGCCGCTCTCGAAAGGCAAACAGCCGTTCCGGTTCCACGGGCGAGCGGTTCCCCACGACTTCGTAGGCGAACACCAACAGAGCAAGACTTCCCGCGCCGAGTTTTTCCTGCCAGTTGGCCATGCTCACCAAGTCGTCCCACGTGGACCAGTTCCGCCAAAACTGTTTTTGTTTGCGGCCGGAAGGAAACTGTCGGCCCTTGACGTCGACCAGCAGCGAAACTCCCCCCGACGGCGAGACGATGTAATCAAGATTCTTGAGCGATCCGCCGGCAATGAGGCTGCGGCGTTGCTCGTCGACCGCCACGTAAGCCACGCGGTGGTCACGCAGGTAGGCTTCGAAGGCGAGCTCGTAATGATTGTGACGTTGGGCCATGGGAGGAGAGGTCGGGGGTCAGGGAGTTAGGGGTCAGGGAGTTCAACGCAGAGTTCGCAAAGTCGCGGAGGGACGCAAAGAATGACACCAACTTCTCTGCGCCTTTGCGATCTCTACGTTTCAATTCTACCGCGCGGCGTCGAGAGCGCGACCTACAGAAAACCGACAAGAATCAGCTGCCGAGAATCTGCCGGATTTCTGCGATCACGGCCGCGGCGTCACCGGCGAGCGGCGCGGTCGTGCTGCCCCCCGAGGCGAGGTCTTTGATTTGGCACTCGCCCGAGGAAAATTCGTTCTCGCCGGCGATGAGCGCGATGCGAAAACCGCGCCGGTCGGCATACTGCAATTGCTTGCCGAGTTTTTTCGGTTCGGGATAGAACTCGACGCCGATCCCCGCACGGCGAACGTCCGCGGCAAGTTTCAAGTAATCATTGCGGCGCGTCCCATCAAAATACGGCAAGAACACCGGCGCGGGGGTGGCGATTTTTTCCACCCGGCCGAGTTCTTCCATCGCCGAGAGCAGCCGATCCAAGCCGAGCGACGCCCCGACGCCGGGCAGATGTTCCTTGGTATAAAGTTCCGCCAAATTATCGTAGCGCCCGCCGCTACAGACGCTGCCGATCGCGGGAAGCTCATCGAGAAAAGTTTCGAGGACCGTGCCGGTGTAGTAGTCGAGCCCCCGCGCGATGGAGACGTCAATCTTGAATCGCTCATCGGGAATCCCAACGGCAGCGAGTGCCGTGGTCATTTCGTTAAGTTCCGCAAGACCCTGTTCGCCGACGTCGCTTCCTTTCAAAAGCGGCAAGAGCTCGGCGAGAATGTTTTCATTGCTTCCCCGCAGCGCCGCCATGTGCAGGATGTCGGTGATTTGTGCCGTGGTGGCGCCTGCAGTGCTGGTAAGTTCGTTGGCGACCACCTCGGGGCCTGCCTTGGCCAGCTTGTCGAGGGCCCGCAACACGTGCATCGATTTTTCTTGGAGGCCCAATTTGTCCAACAGCCCGTTGAGCACCTTGCGGTTGTTCGCGTGGATCGTAAAGCCTTCAAACCCGATCGCGGAAAACAGGTCGTGTACCACAAGCACCATCTCGATGTCGGCCGCATTCGATTCGGTGCCGATCGTGTCGAAATCGCACTGCATGAACTCGCGGTACCGGCCGCGCTGGGTATTCTCGCCCCGCCAGACGTTGGCGATGTGATAGCGCTTGAACGGCGTGCCGAGTTCCTGAATGTGCTGGGCGGCGAAGCGGGCCAGCGGAACGGTGAGGTCGAACCGCATGCCAACGTCGCGGCCGCCGTGATCTTGAAATCGGTAAAGCTGCTTGTCGGTCTCGTCGCTCCCCTTGCCGATGAGAATTTCAAGGTGTTCGAGCGCCGGTGTGTCGATGGGAGAAAAACCATAGGAACGATAGACCCGCCGCGCGACGTCGATGAGCCACTCCCGCAGAATCATCGCCGCGGGGAGGTAGTCTCGGAATCCCTTGAGTGTGCGGGGTTGGATTTTATCGGACATAAACGACTCAATCATTGAAACGCAGAGAACGCGGAGACGCAAAGTTCGCAGAGAAGGATATTTGTCATTCCGAAGGAGCCTTGGCGACTGAGGAATCTAGGCTCACCTCGAGCACGTTAACAACGCGAGCACAGGATGAACCCAGATTCCTCTGGTCGTGCAACTCCCATCGGAATGACTTAGCTCTGTATCACTCACTCTGTTCCCCCTGCATTCTCCTGTAAAAAACTCCGCGGCCCTCTGCGCCTCAGCGTTCTCTGCGTTAAAAATCTTTACAAAATCGGCATAAGCTCCGGTTTGCGG
Organism: Bythopirellula sp.; assembly: GCA_041747595.1. Taxonomy (GTDB): domain Bacteria; phylum Planctomycetota; class Planctomycetia; order Pirellulales; family Lacipirellulaceae; genus Bythopirellula. The sequence continues at coordinate 5,593 of JBGTEU010000742.1, read as the reverse complement.
CTGCGGATGCTTTGGCCTTTGGGCTGGATCACCGCTTCGGTGTATTCGTGGACCTGCTCGGCGGTTTCGAGATAAAAGTCGTAGGTCCAATCGCTTTCGTACTCGCAATTGTCGGTCGTGTACTCGCGGCAAATCTCTGGGCGGGTATCGTAAATGCCGCACATGTTGTTGGGCAACAGATGCTTGCAAGTCGTATGCACCAACAGATACCAGTCGTCGTCGTCCTTAAAAATACTGGCCCGATCGTGCAGCAGATACCAACGGATATACTCGAAATCCTTAAACTCCTCGGGGGTCTCGATGGGCAAAGCAAAATAGCGGCAGCACTTGGCGGTGCAGTACTCGCAAAGGACTTTCCCCTCGGGAAGCTGATCGCGGGTGATGGTGGTTAAACCGAAACCGGTGGACATGGCGGGAATCCTTAAATGAAAGGAAATTTTAGACCCGTACCTTAGCATGCGCACGGCGAATTGAGAAGCGGTGAGCAATTTGTGTCATTCCGAGGGAGGCTCGCCGACTGAGGAATCTGGGTTCCACCGTCGCATGCTCTCAACACGTCTAAAGGGTGAGCCCAGATCCCTCTGGTCGTGGCCAGAACAATATATAGTTGGCCCTCGGGATGACATGTCATTAGTCCTCCCTCGGAATGACAGAACATCACGGCTCACTCATGTATTCCCTAGGTCCCGCCTTGCGCAACATTCGCAGTACGCTTTCCTCGTCAGTGAGCGCGAGGACTTCGTCGTGCGTGAACCAATCGAGATCGTGCGATTCTTCGCTGAGGACAATGTCCTGTTCGGGCTCGGCAATCACCAGGAAGCGGACGTCGTGATGCTCGTGGGCATCTTCGATGAGCTCGCCGTCCTTGACCCGCGCGGGGATGAGATGCACGTCGAGATCCAAGGGGACGAGCAAACCGTCGATCGTGGGAAGTGCGAGCCGCGTAAGCCCCGTTTCTTCGCGGACTTCACGGAGCGCGACTTCGGCAATTTCATTTTCGCCATCGGCGTGGCCCCCCGGTTGTAGCCAGCGGTCGAGCTTGGCGTGATGCACCAACAAGCAGCGCTTCCGGTCGTGCGACAACACCCATGCCGAGCCGGTGATGTGCCCCGGTCGGCAGGTCCGCTCAAAGCAATCGGGCGAGCTTTCGACGAGAGCGAGAATCCGCGCCACCACGGCATCCTCGTCGGGATAACGACCCGCGTAGCGATCCAGCAATTCTAAGAGTAAGCGGCGGTGCATAATATCTTTTTAGCATTAAACGCAGAGTACGCGGAGTCGCAACTCAATCTGTCATTCTGAGGGGAGTTCCACGACTCGAAGAATCTGGGTTAAGCCATCACTCGTATTTCTAGACGATTACGGGTTCGAGCCCAGATCCTTTCCGCATCTGGCGGAGCGGGACTCTCTCAGGAGGACATAATAACCCACCTGACATCATCAACGTATTTTTCTTTGACGATCTGTTTCGTACGATCTTGAGGCCAAGGAGTCATTATCTCTGTGGCCTGCCATCCTTCAACGAGCGCTGCAACAAGTTGTTCACGCGTCACGGACAGATTGGCGATAAACTCACGATGTTCTCGCCCCGCGCGGTAGAGCGGCTCGCGGGTCTGTTGGGTCAGGAGTTGCTCCACGCGGGCCAAATCAAAATCGTAGAGCAGGGTGCCGTGATAAAGAAAGAATTTGCGTTTGGCCCGCAGGGCGTTGCCCGAAAATTTTTGCAGCGTGTTTTTCTTAGAGGGGGAGCTTTTCTGAGTGAAAAAGGCCAAGTCGCTCGTGCCGGCCAAGGTGATCCCGGGGACAAGCGATGCGAGGCTCTCGGCCACTCGTTGGAGGACAATCTGGTGGGCGCGGGTGATCGATTTTGCTTCCGAGTAATCGAGGTAGCTCAACACCACGGCATACATGAGACAGCCCGGCCCGGCGAGAATCGTGCCCCCACCGCTCGCCCGACGTAGAACGGGAATCCGCTCGCTTCGGCAAGCCGCGAGATTGACTTCGGCTACGGGATCGGAGGAACGGCCCAAGACGACAAAGTATTCCTTCGGTTCCCACAACCGCAGAATGCTCCCCTCGATTTCACCGGCCTCGCAGGCATCGAGCAAGGCCTCGTCAAGGGCGACGTTCTCGGCAGGCAAGGGGACTGTGAGGTTGAGAAGCTGCATGGGAGTTAGGGATATGTCATCCCGAGGCGGGTTCCGATATATGTCATTCCGAGGGCCAACTATATATTGTTCTGGCCGCGACCAGAGGAATCTGGGTTCCACGCTCGCACGTTTTCAACACGTAGGAAAGGTGAACCCAGATCCCTCGGTCGGCGAGCCTCCCTCGGGATGACAGGTGACCCTCGCCGATTTTTGGTTAATTTGCTAGGCTAAAGGATTGCCCAGTTGTCGCATCATCCCACGGTTAAGCATGTCTTCCAACCCTGACTCTCCGCAGTTCGATCCGAATATTCCGCGGCCTCTTGCCGCCAACGAATTGTTGCCCCCCGTCGAGCCTCCCAGCGCGGGGTTCATACTGCAACTGTTTATTATCCCCGCGGTGATTGTGCTGGTGGTCGTGCTGCTCGGTTTGTTAGTGACATCGCTGGCCAACACGGGAGAGCGTGATCCCGCGGAAATCGTCGCCACTCTCCGCAGTTCGAGCCAGAACCGTTGGCAAGAGGCGTTCGAACTGGCAAACGCCTTGCGGACCGAACAGCGGAATCCGGGTCTCAAAGAGAACACGGAATTGGCCGATGAATTGGCCAAACTGCTCGACGAGGAGCTCGCGGCCGACAGCAGCGACGACAATTCGGTGAAACTCCGCTCGTTTTTGTGCGCCGCCCTTGGCGCGTTTCATGTCGACAACGGCTTGCCGGTGTTGCTGAAGGTGGCACAAGAAGATTCCGACGAAACCGTGCGGGGCCATGCGATCAATGCCATTGCCGTCCTGGCGGAGACATTTCGCACGCAAGATCCTCCGCAAGATTTGGAACAGGAAAACGTCGTCGAAGCGTTGGTCGAATTGGCGAACGATCAAAGCGATGCGGTTCGTTCACAAACGGCCTACGCCTTGGGGGTGATTACACTCGCTCCCGAGAGCGATCCTCGGCTCGCCGAGGAACTCGAAAAGCTGGTCGACGATTTGTACCCCGACGCCCGCTACAATGCCGCCATGGGTCTGGCGCGGCGCGGCAGTCTGCTGGCCGTGGCGCCGTTGGTGGAGATGCTCGATCTTGAGTCGCTAGCCGTGAGCATCAAGGGAGAGGTCACCCCCGAACTTCAAACGCGCAAGCGTAACACGATTCTGAAAAACGCGCTCGACGCGGTCGTGGTCGTCGCCGAGAAAAATCCCGATGCCGACCTCGGCCCGCTCCGCGAAGCGGTGCAGAAATTCATTGACGCCGCGCCGGAGTGGAACGAACAGGGGGCCATCCCGCCGCAGCTTGTCGACCGGGCGAAAGAGGTACTAGAGCGGATTCAGAAGTAGTTCACTGAATTTCATCCCGGAGGCCCACGCCGCTAGAGATTTTTTGGCGCCCTGTTGGGCTTAGATAGAGTCTCCTATTCTGAGTCACGTATCTCTAAGTCCTACTAGTTATAGCTCCTCACGAACTGCTGCACTGGTGTCCCTTGGAGAGATAGAGTCCCCCTGCCAAAGCTTCTCGTATTCGGTGGCATCGACTTCTCGCTGCGTCATATTCAGAAAGCCGACCTGTCGCCTTCCGGCAACTCCGACTGATTCAAATATTACAGGTTCCGAACTGCCCATTGAACTTCCAAGAACAGAATAGCGAATCTTAAACGGCTGACCATCCCGCTCGCTGATGAAGACTTCGTCGATAGCTTTGGGCGAGATGCCAATACGAGTCAGTTTGCTAGGGTTGTAATTCTGGAGGAAACTTTTGAACTCGGCTTCGTCACTTGGGCCATGCCAGTTGTGCTTCATTTGGAATGTGAAGTAAAGATTGGCCACCCGCTGAATGTTGCTTTCATTAACTTTGGCAATTGCCGCCGCCGGATCAACTTCCCCACTGCAGCCAACCGTCAAAATAGGTGCCAACAACGATGGCAACAAACACATTAGGGTTGACTTACATGTATTCATTTGTGTGTGCTTGTATTGAGGCATGGACAAAAGACAAAAATTAACGGTCGGTAATATTCCCCTACAGTTGCCCATGCGAAACAATCGAACCATCGGCACGTTTCCCGAGTTGATCGAGGATCAGCAGATCGGCCGAATTGCTGATGGAATGGACGGATCCGTCGCCGAACACGGAGTTGATAATACCCGGATGCGCCGAACCAAAACCAAACTCGTTGGAAGTTCCCCCGGGTGCGACGTAAGAACGAACCTCATCGTCTCCCATGACCGTGACCTCACGGTTTGGGCTACTTGAACCGAGAATCAATGCTCCAAACATTCGCATGACGGGCCAATCCGCGCCGGTGTAGTAGCCATAGACTTCCCAATAAGGCCACGGGCTTGCACTGGCGACTGTCCATTTTTTTGCTTCAACGGCTTTTTCCGCCAACAAGATCGTATTGGACGATCCATCTTCAACGGCGGCCAAATCGACCTTCGCAAAATTCCACACTTGGGGGGGACTCTGATTTTTCTTGACCTGCCCTCCTTTTACAAGAATTCCCGTCCAAACGACGGTTTCCTCCGTGAGCCCATCCCTTTCCTTAGGAGGTGCGGTATCGAGATACTCATATTGTGTCCACCGGCCGTCGTTCCAACTTGCGATCACGCCGGCATAGTCTCCGAGGGCATAGACATCGGTTCCTATCGTAGCGTAGCGACCAGATCGTGAAGGGCAATTGTAAGCAGATACACGAATTTCTGATAAGCCAGTATCGACAAAGCCAACTGATCCTCCGGGGCCCCCGGAGCGCAAGTCATAAAGATTTTGTTGTTCGATGTAGGGGAGCAATTGATACATCCAGCTTGCACCTTCGAAGCCGTACGAAGCCTTGGCTTGCTCGTTCGGATTTATAAAGAGGTCCACGGGACCACCGGCGGTGGGGTACGCCCCTTTAGCAGATTCGAAGTTGAGGGCACCGAGTCCCAGTTGCTTCAAATTGTTAACGCATTGTGTGCGACGTGCAGCCTCCCTCGCTGCCTGAATCGCGGGGAGCAACAGGGCAACAAGTACACCGATAATGGCGATCACTACGAGCAACTCAACAAGTGTGAAAGCAATCACTCGCTTCCTGTATCGCCAGCTCATGGCACGGACTCCCGATCGATTCGTCATGGAATCAACTCCAAACTCGTAAGCTTTTCGAAGATGCGCGTAGGGTGCAACTCAGTAGGGCGGCCAACACGAGTAGGCATGCCGACGGTTCTGGGATCGCAACGACAGATTTTGCCGTCGAAGCATTTGGTATTCCATATTGGCTTTGCCAGATTGCTAAGTCGTCCCCATCGACGGCACCACTATTATTCGCATCGCCCTGGCTTAGAGTTGTTCCCACTCCGAAACCTCGTTGCCATATGAGGAAGTCTCGCCCATCGACATCTCCATCGAGATCGAAGTCGGCCTTCTCGAGAGTTCTCAGACCAGTGATCTGATCGTAGACCAGCTGCGCGGTGCCCG
>JBGTEU010000741.1:0-5042 GCA_041747595.1 Bythopirellula sp. | reverse complement strand
CGCCTCCGAAAAATTCTTTGGGAACTCTTACCCACGGCGCGGCGTCGAAGGTTGTGGCTGGCCGTGAGAACGGCTGTTTGCCATCCCGTTGCCCCCAGAAAAGAGGAGTTCAACATGACTTCGCGTCGATTCTCATGGCATGCGCTGGTCTTTTGGCATGCGCTGGCCTTGCTAGCGGTTGCCAACATCACCAACCAGTTAATCGCCGAACCCATTTCCTCCGATCCGGCCGCCGCGGCTACCAAGCAAATCGTCGAGCAATTCATTGCCGAAGACAAACCCGTTCCCCTGCCGGAGCCGCAACCGATTGCTCCCGGCAATCTCCCCCCGTTCGTGCGGAAGGGAATTGCGTGGCTCGTTGCCGCACAACATAACGACGGCGGCTGGGGCGGCGGATCGCATGCGCAGCAAAATGTTCGCGATCCCCAGGCGGTGCAGACCGATCCCGCCACGACCGCATTCACGCTGCTGTCTCTCATGCGCGCCGGGCACACGCCTGTTGTGGGGGAATACCAATCGCAAGTGAAAAAGGGATTGGAATATCTGCTCGTCGCGGTCGAAAAAGCCCCCACCGAGGGTCCGCTCATTACCGACGTCGAAGGGACCCAACCGCAAGCCAAGCTTGGCCGCTATGTCGACACGGCGATGACCTCGCAATATTTGTCGCGTGTGTTGCCGCTTGTGAAGAACGACGAACCGCTGCACAAGCGAGTCGATCAAGCCATCGACAAGTGCCTCGCCAAATTGCAGCTATCGCAACAGGCCGACGGCAGTTGGGGCCAAGGGGGTGGTTGGGCCCCCGTGCTACAGTCATCGCTCTCTTGTTCCGCGATGGAGATCGCCGCCGCCAATGGCAAGAAAGTCGACAGAAAAATCTTGGAAAAAGCGCGTGACTATCAGAAGGGCAACTTCGACCAAGCCTCGGGCCGCGTGAGTTCAACAGCCGCCGCGGGGGTGGAATTGTACGCGTTCAACGGTTCGTTGCGAGCGAATGCGTCCGATGCGCAAGAAGCCGTCGCTCAGATTGATAAAGCCAAGCAGGAAGGCAAGTTGCCAGCCTCGGCCCCGATGAGCCGAGAGTCTTTACGGATCGCCGGCGTGAATGACAGGACTGCCAAAAAACTATACGCCGCCGCCGAACAAAACAAAGCGCAAATTGATCGGCTCGACGACGAGCAACTCTTGAGCGGCTTCGGCAACAACGGCGGCGAGGAATACTTGAGTTACATGATGACCAGCGAATCGTTGGTGATCGCCGGCGGCGAGAAATTTCAGAAGTGGAACGGCAAGATGGCCACGCGGCTGGAAAAAGTGCAGAACGGCGACGGAAGTTGGAATGGCCACCACTGCATCACGAGCCCCGTGTTTTGCACCGCGGCAGCCGTGCAATGTCTCACCGCTGAAAAGGATGCCGAGTTTCTCAACGCAATGGCAAAACGCACGAACACCCAGCAATTGGCCGACGCGGGAAAGTAACTTCAACAACAGCGCAAAGCCCGGGGACTGCGCTCCCCGGGTCCTGCACTGCGGACAATATCAACAACACTTGACCCGGGGAGTGCCATCCCCGGGCTTGAGATTTTCATCATGATTCGAGCATTTTTGAGTTTCGTGCTGATGCTAAGTAATGCCGTCGCACATGCCGACGAGCGTACACCTGCCGAGGCCCTTGCCAAAGCGAAAGCTTACCTTTGGAGCCAACAACACGACGACGGCTCCTGGCGGAGCGAGCAGTATGCCGTCATGCGGTCGGGACAATCGCTGTCGCCGTTTGTGTTGCACACGCTACTGAATGTTCCCAGGACTGGTAAATCAGAGCACGTCAACGACATACTGCGAGGTCTTGATTTTATTCGTCAGAATGTTGACGAGGATGCGGCTATTGGCCGCGCTGATCCCGACATTCTCGAATATCCTGTTTACAGCACCTCATATTCTCTGCAGTGCCTGACGTTGGCCAGGAACGATCGCACACTTCTATTCCAAGCCCCAACGCTGCGCCATGCGGACTATGCTCATCTGTGGGCGAGGATGGCCAGCTTCCTCAGTTCTGCCCAATTCGATGAGCATGACGGTTTTTCAGCCACACATCCCGCTTACGGCGGTTGGGGTTTTGACATCACAAAATCACCGGGTGACCCAGGACACATGGACTTGGCGCACACACGACGCGCCCTGCAGGCGTTAGCCCCTTTTGGCCATTCGAGGGTTCCACGCAGGCGTCCTGACTTGGAGAGGGCCCAACATTTCCTTGCCGTTGTGCAAAAGCAACCGGAAACGCTCGGCATTCAACCCGTGCCTGCCGGAGTCGAACTCCCCACGGAAATTCCCTTCGACGGCGGCTTCTATTTCTCGCCGGTCGTGCTGCAAGCCAACAAAGGTCGACTTGAAGAAGATGGCAACTACTGGCGGAGTTACGCGACGGCCACCTGCGATGGAATTCTTGCGCTCCTAGCCGCGGGTGTTCCGAAAGATGACGAACGCGTGACCGCCGCGGTGCGGTGGCTCCGCGAACACACGAATCTCGATTACCCCCAAGGGATCCCCACCGACTATCCCGAGCCCTGGGGCGACGCACTCAAGTTCTACCACTATGCCGTGCGGGCTGAGGTCTACGACGCGCTCGATTTTTCGGCCGAAGAAAAACGAGCTCTGGCGGAAAAGGTGGCTGCGCTGCAGCGAGCCGATGGCAGCTTCGTGAACACCGAGAGTCCACTGATGAAAGAAGACGAGCCGCTCCTCGCCACGGCCCTGGCGGTCGTAGCGATAAAGCACTGCTTGCAATAGGTGAGTACTCCTCCAGGCGAGCGGGGGACGTAAGTCCCCTGTATCTACGCGCCAGTGCAAACCTGCAGGGGACTAACGTCCCCCGCTCGCCGAAACTTTTCTTTTCGTCAATTCGTGATATAGTGTCGCTATGTCACGCACATCAACTCTGCGTTTTCCATTTCCCCAATCGCGCGGCTATTCTGGCGGACGCCGATCCCTATTCGGCGGCTCGGGGACGGGGAGCGCTCTCAAGGCGCGTCTGCTGATCGCACTCGCCATCGCGGCGTTCGCGTTCCTGAGCTATTACGCCAAACCTGGCGACGTGAACGAAGTCACCGGAGAGATCGAACGTGTAGCCCTCACCGACGAGGCCGACGAAATCCAACTCGGCCTGCAAGCGAAACCCGAACTGATCGGTATGCACGGCGGGACCTCGCAGAATCTTGCCGCCCAGCAGCAAGTCCAGACCGTGGGTTGGCGGCTCTTGGGCGCCCTCGACAAGGAGCTCGAAAAATTCAATCGCGAAAATCCTGGCGCTAATCGTCGCAACCCTTACGAGCAAGCCTTCCAATTCACGTTGCTTTCCGATTCGAAAACGGTGAACGCGTTCGCCCTCCCCGGTGGTCAGGTCTTTATCACCGAAGCGTTGTTCAAAGCGTTGGAAACCGAAGGACAGCTTGCGGGCGTCCTAGGCCACGAGGTAGGCCACGTCTTGTCGCGCCATGGCAACAAACAGATGGCGCGGCAAGGTTTGTTTCAGGGACTTGCCGGGGCGATTGGCGTGCTCGGCGGCACGCAAGAGTCGGCGCAGATGGCCCAGATGGTATCCGCCACGCTTAGCATGAAATACGGCCGCGAGGCGGAACTCGAATCCGATGATTGGGGCGTCCGGCTCACCTATCAAGCGGGTTACGATCCTCGGGCGATGATCGGCGTGATGAAGGTTCTCGACGAAGCCTCGGGCGGGCAAGCGCCCCCTGAATTCTTCAGCACGCATCCCAAGCCAGCCAACCGCGTCGAATTCATCGAGCGGGCCATCGCCAAGTATTTTCCCGACGGCATCCCTGCGGGGCTCCGGCCCTAGATCGAAACTTAAAACAGCGATAACTGCCCATTCGCCGCGCGGGGGGGGCGAAATTGCGAACAATCGAGTGGAGACAATTTGTTGTTGTCGAGCCCGTACTTTGCGGCGAATACCCGGAATGTCTGTGCGATCTGGTCGGCGATCTGCCCCGTGCCTCGCATTCGTTTGCCGAACTCGGCGCTGTTGTTGCGGCCTTCGCGGGTCGCGCGAATGCGGCCTTTGACCTTCTCCGCCTGGTCGGGGAGTTGCCGTTCGAGCCACTCGAAAAAGACTTCCCGGACCGTGGTCGGCAGGCGCAGCAACACGTAGCTCGCCCCTTGTGCCCCTGCTTCACTCCCCGCGCGCAAGATTTCGGGGAGCTCGCTGTCGTTGAGTCCTGGGATCGTGGGGGCGGCCATCAAAAAAGTCGGCACTCCCGCAGCGGAAAGTTTCTCGAGGGCCGCTAACCTCGCGAGGGGAGTGCTGGTCCGCGGTTCCATGATGCGGGTCAACTCTTGATGAAGGCTGGTGATACTAAACGCCACGCGAACTAGATTTCGCTCGGCCATTTGCCGCAGCAAATCCAAGTCGCGAGTCACGAGCGCGTTTTTGGTGATTATGGTCATCGGTTGCCGCGCCTCGAGGGCGACTTCCAAGCAGCCTCGCGTGAGGCGGAAATGACGTTCAGCGGGTTGATAACAATCCGTCACGCCAGAGAATGCGATCGGTTCGGGATTCCACTTCGGCCGGGCGAGCCAATTGCAGAACAGGTCCGCGGCACGGAGTTTCACGAGAACCTTGGTTTCAAAGTCGATCCCCGCGCTCATGCCGAGATATTCGTGCGTTGGCCGTGCGTAGCAATAGCTGCAACCATGCGAACAACCGCGATAGGGATTTACGCTGTAGCGGAAACCGACGTCGGGGCTGTCGTTCTCGCTGACGATTGATTGCGATGTATCAACAAGATAAGTCGTTCGCGGCCTCTCCAAGCCCGCGAGATATTCTTCATCGTCGACCACGTGCTCGAGATCGATTTCCTGGAGCACGTGCAAATAGGGATTAACCGGCTGAGAACCCGCCCCTCGGCCCCGCGGAACTGGTGCTTGCTGCGAATCATGAGACATGGAGGTAAGTATACATGCGAACACTTACCGCCTGTCAATAACAATCTGTGAAATCGGATGCCCATGGCGGCACTTGCACTACAATT
>JBGTEU010000740.1:0-11062 GCA_041747595.1 Bythopirellula sp. | reverse complement strand
GCGGATGCAAGTTGGCGACGACACTATTTTGGGAGTCAGCAGCACGGGATCTGGTGAGATCAACATTAGCGATCTGGGATCCGTCTGGGATACCGACAACGTCACCGCGGGTCAGTCGGGGCTCGGTATCATTAATATCTTAAACGGCGGCCAATTGGTTTCCGCTGGAAGCACTTTGGGAAGCGCGTTTTCCGGGGAAGGCCGGGTAACGATTGCCGATCCTCTGTCGCAATGGCGCATCACGGGCGGAATTACGGTGGGAGGCGCCTCGCGGGGAAATATCCTCATTCTCGATGGCGGAACGTTGAGAACCACGTCGAGTTCGACCATCGGCAACTCCAGTGGCAGTGTCGGCGTGGTGGAAGTCAACGGTGCCGGCGCGCTGTGGAACGCCGTCGATGGCACGGTCGTCGTGGGATCGACCGGGACAGGGACGATCCATGTCTTCAACGGTGGTCGCGTGTCGGCGCAAGGAATTCTTACATTGGCGAACACCACGGGCTCACGCGGAGAGATCTGGGTCGACGGTTTGGGTTCGACACTGACGGCCAATTCGATTGGTTCCAGTGTCGGCGATGCACGGATTATGATTTCCAACGGGGGAGTTGTGACGACCAGTGGCTTTCAACTGCAGCAACGGGGTCGCATGACACTCGCCGGTGGGCGATTGAAGGCGAACGAAGTCTTTTCCAATGGGGGACTTATTGAAGGCGACGGCACGATTGAAACAAATAATTTTAATAACCTGCAAGGGCAGTCGGTCCGTGGGAGTATACGGATTAGCACGGACGAACGCATGATCTTCACGGGCACGCTCAGCAACGCGGGCTTTGTCGACCTTGATGGTGGTGAGTTGGAAGTTTTCGGCAATTCCACAAACAGCTTTGATATCGACGCCCGCAATGGGGCTACGCTGCGGTTTGGCGGGACGGGGCTTACCAACGTTCCCAATTCGCAGCTTGCGATCACCGCGGGCGACGTCGATATTATTGGAAATGTTGCCAACAACCAGGGGGCTCAGATACTTGTCGGCAATGGGGCATCCGCCATTTTTCACGACACGCTCACAAACACCGGCAATCTGTTTGTCATGCCGGGATCAACCCTGTTAGCGCTCGAACAACTTAATTTTCTCGGCAACCCATCGCAGTTGAATTTACAGATCGGCGGGATCGACGCCGTGGATGAAAGGTTTCAGATCGAAGTTGCCGGTTCGTCGGTGCTTGAAGGGGATTTGGTGGTAACGCTCTTCGGAAGTTATCAGCCGCAGGCGGGGGATGTGTTTCCGCTCATTATTGCGGGTGGCGGCCTCAACGGCGTGTTCTTCGAGGAGGATTTGCCGGTACTCGCAGGGGGTCTCAACTGGGAGTTGGTTTACACGCCCAACAGTTTGTCGCTAACCGTCGTGGAGAGCGCGGTAGGGGGCGACTTTGACAATGATGGCGACGTCGATGGACGCGATTTTCTCGTTTGGCAGCGCGGCGGCTCACCGAGTCCTTTGAGCGCCGGAGACCTCGCCGATTGGCAGGCGAACTACGGCAATGGGTCAATCGTTGCCGAAGCGATTGCCGTGCCGGAACCGCTTACCTTGGGGCTCTTGTTAATCGGCGGTTTGATGCCGTTCGTGCAGCGGGTTTGCCGGCAACGCTAGCAGGAATTTTGCTTTTCTAGCGCCGTTTGCTCTAATAGTTCCAGCGCTCGTGGCCTGCCTGCCCGCGAACGCATTCTTTTGGAGCATACGGAGGAGAGCAAGATGTCTCACGGCAAGAGCGGGATGCTGCGCCTATTGGTCGTCATTTCCTTATGGGGAATTCAGCCGGCTGACGCGGTGGAATTCTTTGTATCCACCACGGGCAACAATGCCAACTCGGGGTCGAGCGATTCTCCTTGGCAAACCCTGCAGTATGCCGCGGGTGAAGTGGGCCCCGGTGATCGCGTGGTGGTTCGTCCTGGGAACTATACCGGCTTCAATCTCACGACTAGCGGATTTCCCAACAGCCCCATCGAGTTTTTCGCCGAGCTGGGGGTGATGATCAACAATGAAAATCCGGTGACAAACCGCGATGGGATTAATCTCGAGAATGCCTCGTGGATTGTGATCGACGGCTTCAGTGTGGACGGCATGGACCGAGCAGGCGTGCGTTCGGTCGGAGTCGACGAAGATGAGTTCGCCGAGCATGTGACGGTTCGCAACGTCACGGCAACCAACAACGGGTACTGGGGAATTTTTACAGGATTCGTCGACGATTTATTAATCGAGAACAATAAGACTTCGGGATCGATCATCGAGCACGGCATTTATGTGTCGAACAGCGCTGACCGGCCGATCATTCGTCATAACGAAAGCTACAACAATCGCGGGAACGGCATCCACATGAACGGCGATGCCAGCCTGGGTGGCGACGGCATCATCAGCGATGCGTTGGTGAGCGGCAATGTTATCCACAACAACGGCTTGGGGGGTGGCAGCGGCATCAACATGGATGGCGTGCAGAATTCGCGGATCGAGAACAATCTGGTGTTCAACAATCACGCGAGCGGCATTTCGCTTTATCAGATCGATGGGGGAGGGGGCGCGTCGGGCAACGTCGTCATTAATAATACCGTGCATCAGGCGTCGGATGGACGTTGGGCGCTCAACATTCAGGACGCGAGCACTAACAACACGGTGCTGAACAACATTCTGATCTCCGATCATTCGTTTCGGGGGGCGATCGACATTTCTCCCGCGGCACTCACTGGCCTGCAGAGCGACTACAACATTGTGATTTCGCGATTTACCACGACCGGTGGCAACAGTGTGATGTCGCTCGCCAATTGGCAAACACTTACTGGCCAGGATGCCAACTCCATTGCTCTCCTTCCGGCAGACTACGACGAATTGTTCGCCGACCTAGCCAATGACGACTACGACTTATCGCCGTCGTCGCTGGCACGTGATTCGGGAACGTCGCAGCTCGCGCCCCTCTACGATTTACTGAACAATCTCCGGCCCGCGGGTGCGGGGTTTGATCGCGGGGCCTACGAGTTCGGCGCAGCCCCCGCTGGTGGCGACTTCGATTTCGATGGCGACGTCGACGGCCGCGACTTTCTCCTATGGCAGCGGGGCGGATCGCCTAATTCGTTGAGCGCGGGTGACTTGGCCGATTGGCAGGCGAATTATGGAACAGGATCGCTTGCGACTTCGCGAGCCGTACCCGAGCCATCGTCGGCTATTCTTTTCCTGATGGGATGTACGGTCGCAACGTTCTTAGTCGATAAAGTCTCGGCCTAGCGCACTGTAAAAATCCTTTTGCGCAGCGAATCGTTTTTACATCGACCGCCGCGCACTCAACAATTAGAATCATGGCAATGGCGCCGTCAGAGGCCTTGTGTAATCCATCTCAAAGAGAGGCATTTTTTGTGCGTCAATTTCGGCTTGCCCCTCTCGTCTGGCGACCCAAGCGTGCGATTCTCCTCAGGATTTTCTGCGCTATCGCGATTCCGCTTGGAGGCTCTCTGGCGGTGGCGGCTGACGTCACCTTCAACATCGAGTTGGTCGGCGAGTCCGATCCCATACCCGGTAGTGGGAGTCTTTATTACGGCGATGTGTGGGGCGACGGCAATTACGCCTATGTCGGCTCGGACAAGAATGGAGGGGGCATCGCCATCTTCGATATTTCCAACCCGGCCAGCCCACAGTTCCTCACCGAGTATGCTGGCGATCAGATGGAAGACGTGGAAGTCTACAACGGCATCGGTTATTTCAGCAGCGACGTCAGTGTCAGCAGTGGAACTGGCGTTGATATCGTCGATCTTGACCCGGAAAGCCCTACCTATCTACAGCGCCTGAGCCGCATCAATGGGGCCATCGGCGGCCACAACAAAGTACACACGGTGTCGGTCGACAACGGGTTTCTCTACACCGTCGACAACACTGCCAACCAAGCGACCCTTGACTACGTCAAAGTCTGGGACGTCTCGGATCCGTTCAATCCCCAGTTTGTGACCAACATCGACCTGGGGCTGCCGAGCCAGATCGCCTCGCATGAAGCCATCGCGACGAATGGCCGACTCTACGTCGCGAGCAAGAACAATAACAACAACAGTGGCGACGGCTGGACCCACATCTACGACATTTCCAACGTCGGCACGACCGGGCCGGTGCTGCTCACGGCGTTTGAATCTGGACCCAGAACGCATACAAGCCGCCCGACGCCGGATGGCAAGACGCTGATCGTCGCCGAGGAACGGCCCAACGGCAATGTAAACATCTTCGATATCTCGATGATCGACGAGCCGGAAGATCCGGATATTCCCCTGCTGTTGAAGACGCTCAATCGCACGAGCGTCGGCATCGACGCCCACAGCCCGCACCATCCGCAAGTCATGGGCGACCTGCTGTTCCTGGCGTGGTACGAGGCGGGCCTGCAGGTGTTCAATATCGCCGATCCAGCCAACCCTGTGCAGGTGGGAGCCTTTGACACCTATCCGGGCACGTCGACCAACTACAACGGCAATTGGGGGGTCTTTCCGTTCTTGGGACTCGACAAGGTGCTGCTGAGCGACCGTGCGCGTGGTCTCGTGATTGTAGACGCATCTGCACTTGCGCCCACGGGCGACTTTGATTTCGACGGCGTCGTCGATGGCCGCGATTTTCTGTTATGGCAACGGAATCCGAGTGTTGGAAATCTCAGTGATTGGCAAGCGAACTATGGAGCAGGATCGCTTGCGTCTTCGCGAGCCGTGCCCGAGCCGGCGTCAATCATATTGCTTTCGCTGGGGGGGCTGGCGTCTCTGCGCCGGCGGATTTGGTAGAAATTCGCGACTTTTTCGCTGCAATTACAGCATCGTCCTTGCCGCAAGAAACTCTTTTCCGCGACAAATTTTCGCCACGAGTGTCGAAAAATACAGCTCAACTACTGTTTGCCTAATCACTTACGCTTCCTAAGCCACGGGCTTTGAGATAGTACTTTCGCCCCGAAAAAACTTTTCCATATTCATCATTTCTGATGAACCACTTATTGCGGGTTGCGTATTGACGCTGTTCGTAGCGATTCGGACAATGAGGGGAGTATTCGTCGGAACAGGCCCTATCGGAATAGAGAGCTCGCCACTAATCCCGCTTCGTTATCTCGCGCTGTTTTGCCTGCATGTTTTGCCTGCATGTTTTGCCTTCAACGCCCGGTTGCCTCCTGCGCAATACTAAATCTCTGAATAGCTAAGCAGTTAGACGGCAACTCACGATCAATCACACCTTGGCCGTTTCTTCGGCCAAAAACAATTCTCTGTACACCTGGGAAGACTATCGCCATGATTTCGCTGCCACGTTTGAGCGGTCTCGCTTGCTGCTTCATTTTTTGCGTTACTTCCTTCACGCATACGACGCGCGCCGCGGAAGTGTTCGTCGCCGATCGGGCTTCGAATCGTATTCTGTCGTTCGACGAAACAACCGGCGATTTCTTACGCGTCGTCACGGCCGTGGGGCTCGACGAACCCTCGGGATTGACTTTTGGACCGAATGGATACCTTTACGTCTCGAATGTGAATTCTGGTCCTTTTCCTGGTTCGGCGGCGAACGTGGTGAAAGTCGATCCCGTCACAGGCACGACGACACCATTTGTCACCGACATCATCGGCCCCGGGGGCATTGCTTATCACGCAGCGAGCGACACCCTGTTTGTATCCGAGTTTGCGGAAGCTGGCATCTCCGATGGCAATGAAGTGTATCGCTATGATGCGAGTGGCAATCTCTTGCAGACTCTGGGCACCAGTTCCGCGAATACGGGTCGAACGGGCATGACGTTTGACGACGGGGGCAATCTTTATGTGAGCGAAGCCAATTTCTTTGGTGCTGCGGGTTCGGTCTTAAAATACGATGCGCCTGTCGGAGATCCACTCGATCCCTATGCGACGACGGGAACAACCTTTGCTTCCGGGTCAATCGTGACCTTGGCAATCCCCGCGCCACCAAGTGGTTTCAACGGATTGGCCTTTGATGATGACGGCAATCTGTTTGTCGCAAGCCTCGTGGGCCAATCGCTCATCAAGTTTTTCGTCTCCGAGGGGGAAGTCGTGGAAGGGGTTGCTTTTGGCGCGCCGATTCCTTATCCCTCGGGGGTCATGATTGGCGACGACGGCAATGTCTTAGTCACTAGCTTGGGGAACGATAATCCGGCTGATCCGTTCTATGGTCCTCAGACCTTTCCAGGAAGCATCGTGCGATTCAATGCGGGAAAGTTCGGCAGCGCGCCGTTTCTGTTGGGGGACGTCAATCGCGATACCGTGGTTGATGGTGACGACCTCGCCGCGTGGCAGGGAAGTTACGGCGTGGGTTTCGGAGGAGACCTCGACGGCGATTTCGATACCGATGGCCGCGACTTCCTGCTTTGGCAACGGGGCTTTGGCAACTCGGGTGTCGCCGGCGCGTTTCAACCGGTGGGTATGGCGCGCTACGAACCGGCGATCGCGCTGGTCAGCGTCCCCGAACCGGGAAGTGCTTGCCTCGCCCTGTTCGCGCTTACCGGTGGGGCTTGGTTGCGGCAGCGGTCAACGCGATAATTTTGTTTTCCTCCACCGCCTTTGAGATAGTTTCATGCACAGCCGCGGGCGAATTACGAATCACGATTCGCTCGGGAGCAAAGGCCGCGAGTTCTCCGCGGCCTTCTCGCTCGTGGAGCTGTTGGTCGTAATTGCCATTATCGTCGTGCTGGTCGGTTTTTTGTTGCCGGCGGTTCAAGCGGCGCGCGAAAGTTCTCGCCGCAACGATTGCCTAAACCGGTTGCGGCAACTCGCCCTCGCGATGCACAACTTCGACTCGGCGCATGGCCACTTTCCGTCCGGTTCGATTGCCCAGCAATATCCCGCCGACCCCGCGACGCCACACACGTTTTATCGCTGGTCGGCGTTCGCGCAAGTCTTGCCGCACCTGGAGAACGCGGCACTTTATGCTGCGCTCGATTTGTCGCTCCCCATGTATCGCAAAGATTTTTCGATTCCCGAAGAAAACGAGGCCGCGCTTGAGCAGGTGATTTCAGGAATGCTTTGCCCCAGTGACCGGGGCGAGCGCGTGAGTCCGCGATTTGGACCAACGAATTACGCCGCGGCGTCCGGCAGTGGCATGGATGGGGGAACCCCGTTGGCGACGGACGGCGCCTTTTTCATCAACTCGCGAATCACCATGGCCGACATCCGCGATGGCACAAGTCAAACCGTGTTTCTCTCCGAAACAACTCTGGGACAGGCCGCGCCGGGAGTTACGAAGCAGAGTGATCTCGATAAGCGGCTCGCTTATGTGTTTGCTTCGTCGGCTCCGTTAACACAAACCGCCTGTGACGCCACATTGCTGTTCAATTTCACCGACCCGCTGGGATTTTCCTGGGCGAACGGCGAATATCGTTCGGCGATGTACAATCATTTCCGTCCGCCAAATTCGTCGGAGCTTGATTGCATGTCAGCCAGACTGATCGCGCCGCTGACCGAACGCTACGCGGCCTACGGTTGGCGTTCCGCGCGGAGCATGCACCCTGGGGGCGTGAACGCGGCGCGAGCCGACGGTTCGGCACGATTTTATAGTGATGAAATCGACCCGGCCGTGTGGCGGGCGGTGGCGACACGCAGCGGCGAGGAAGTGTTGAGCGAAGAATCGCTTGATGGGCGGTAGCCATCCCTCTCGGCAAATTGTAAAGTGTCGAGTTATGCTGGCACGACTGCGAAACTTCTTTGGTTTGCTCTATAAGACGTATGAGCACTGGTCGGCGGACCGGGGATCGACCCTCGCCGCGTCGGTGGCCTACTACACGGCACTCGCCTTTTTTCCGCTCTCTCTCATTTTGCTCTCGTCGTTTGGAGTCTTCCTGGAAGTGACCCAAACAGGCCAGGAGGCCGAGCAGCATATTCTCGATGCAATTGGCGATCAGCTTTCTGAGAACCTGCAGGACCAAGTTGCCACCGCGCTCGACGAATTGCAAGTACGAGCCTCCGTGGGAGGTCCCGTGGGATTTATCACGCTGCTGGTCGTGGTCATCGCGCTGTTTTCTCAGATTGATCTCGCATTCAATCGCATCTGGAAAATTCCCGATGGGGATTCTCAGGGACTGTGGGGAACCGTACGCGATATCCTCGTCGTGCGCTTGAAGGCGTTTCTGATGCTGGCTGGCTTGTTGTGCGTGCTGTTAGTGGTCTTTATAAGCGGCGTAGTTTTATCGGCTACCAGCCATTGGTTGCCCGTTCCCCAGTGGGCCATATGGTCTGCTCAGTTGCTTGTCTCATGGTTACTGAACGCGGGGGTGTTTGCGATTCTCTATTACACGATCCCCAACACCAAAGTGCCGTTGTTGGCGGCGATTAAAGGGGGCGTTTTCGCCGCCTTGATTTGGGAAATTGGCCGCCAAATTCTCGCGGGCTTTGTCATCAGCGACCGCTACGACAGCGCTTACGGCGTGATCGGGGCCTTCATAGCAATCATGCTGTGGGCCTACTACGCGGCGACGGTCTTGTTCCTTGGCGCTGAGTTCGTGCAGACCATCAGCGCGGAAGAGCGTGAGAAGTTTAAAAATAACGCTCAGTAATCTTTCGATGTGGTGGTCGTCGAACAAGTCACGATGTAAGGTGGCACTGGAACGCCTTACAACGGGGATCGTCAATGAGTACGCCGACGCCTGGTGGAACGATACGGAGGGTGAGGGATTTTTGGTCTAACCGGCGAATGTTACTTATCGCAGGCCTCGCCATCGTGGGCATTTCGGCGCATCTGATTCTGCGGTTCGGCATGCAAGCGGAAGTACTAGCGTACAATCTGCCGCTGGGGATTGTGCTGGTCTTGGGCGGAATTCCCCTCGTTCTCGACCTGCTCACCAAATTGTTCCATTTGCAGTTCGGCTCCGATCTGCTGGCGGGCATTTCGATTGTGACCGCCGTTTTGCTCGACGAATACTTGGCGGGTGCGCTGGTGGTGTTGATGCTCTCGGGGGGCGCGGCCTTGGAAGCCTACGCCGTGAGCAGCGCCTCGTCGGTGTTGCGCGCGCTTGCGCATCGGATGCCTTCGATTGCGCATCGGCGGAAAGAAGGACAACTCGCCGACGTGGCTCTCAGCGAGGTCGCGGTGGGCGACGCGATTGTCATCTATCCACACGAGATTTCTCCGGTGGATGGAATCGTCACCGAGGGTCGGGGGGTGATGGATGAATCGTTTCTCACTGGCGAACCGTTCCAGATGTCCAAGACCCCGGGGTCGGAAGTGATTTCAGGAGCGATCAACGGCGAAGCCGCGTTGACGATTCGTGCGACCCGCCCGGCAGCCGATTCACGGTATGCGAAGATCATGCAGGTCATGCACGACGCCGAATTGAAGCGACCCCAGATGCGACGGCTTGGCGATACGTTGGGGGCTTACTACACACCGTTGGCGGTATTGATTGCGCTGGCCGCCTGGGGGATCAGTGGACAGTCGATCCGGTTTTTAGCCGTGCTGGTGGTCGCCACGCCTTGTCCGCTGTTGATTGCGATTCCCGTCTGCATCATTGGAGCGATTTCGCAATGCGCGCGGCGAGGTATTATCGTGAAGAACCCGGTCACCCTCGAGACGATCACGACTTGCCGCACGGCAATCTTCGACAAGACGGGCACGCTCACTTATGGGCAGCCTCGGCTTACGGAGCAGCTTGTTCTCACCGGGAATGACGCAGCCGAAATTCTGCTTCTGGTTGCCAGTTTGGAGCGTTATTCAAAACATCCGCTGGCCCAGGCGATTTTGAAAAAGGCGGCTGCCGCGAAGCTGCAACTCCAGGAAGCAAGCGAAATCAGCGAGCCGCCGGGAGAAGGACTGCAGGGGACGGTCGACGGCCACGTCGTGTGGATTACGAGCCGAGGAGCTTTGGCCAACTCCGCGGTTCAAGACGCCGACCAGGTTCCGCCTCACGGCGGCGGCCTTGAATGCGCCGTCGTGGTCGATGACCGCTATGTGGCCATGTACCGTTTCCGTGATGAACCGCGGGCCGAGGGGGTGTCGTTCATCAAACATCTGCATCCGCAACATGCGATCACGCGGGTGATGATTGTCTCGGGCGATCGTGAATCGGAAGTCCGCTATCTCGCGGAGCAGATAGGGATCAGCGAAGTATATGCGGAGAAATCGCCGGAAGAGAAAGTCGAAATTGTTCGCCGCGAAACCGAGCAAGCCAGAACTTTGTACGTGGGGGACGGGATCAACGATGCCCCGGCGCTCATGTCCGCCACGGTCGGCGTGGCCATCGGCAAGAATCGCGACATAACGGCCGAATCCGCGGGAGTCGTGATCATGGACAGCACGCTTGAAAAAGTGGATGAATTCATGCACATCAGCCAGCGGATGCGAAGTATCGCGCTGCAGAGCGCAGTCGGCGGAATGGCATTGAGCGTACTGGGGATGGGCCTCGCCAGTGTCGGTCTCTTAACTCCCGTGGCGGGCGCCTTGAGTCAAGAGGTCATCGACGTGTTCGCGGTCCTCAATGCCTTACGAGCCGGCATGCAACCCAAGCAGTTGACGGATTTTGAGTGAGCTTATTTTTCTGCCAGCACCGGAAATGGCTCCACATGAACTTCGCCGCGGCGGCCAAAGTACTGTGCGCAGCGTCCCGTAATCTGTACGAAATAACCGACGCAGCTGGCGGCCATCGTCTTGCCAAGAAACTCAGTGTAAGTGTGTTCGCCGCGTTGGCTCTGACGAATCGCGGCTTCGACTTCCTTGGCGGAAAACTCTTCGGCAATCCTTTGTGAAGGATGTTCCACGGATACGACGTGTGACTGGCCGTTGGGAAAATAGTAGGTGTTTTCATGACGACAATAATCGCTGTGATAACGCTCGACGCCAAATTCAGCCAGTTGTCCGATGAAATCAGGAAATATAATCTCGCCTGCGTGCGAACGTTTGGTTAACTCCGATAGTTGAGTCGTCATTTCGGTATTCATGAATTATTCCTCGTTAAGCGGTAGGAATGACTTTAAGTCCATGAGCACTAACAATCTGTTTGAGCGTCGTGGTCAATTGCGCGCGCTGCTTATCGTTGAGCGAACCGAAAAACTCTTCGTCGTTCCGGTCAGCAAG
>JBGTEU010000739.1:0-5316 GCA_041747595.1 Bythopirellula sp. | reverse complement strand
TTCGATTTGGACGCGGAGCCCCACGTCGGCTCCAGCCAAAAGTTCGTGCTCGACGTGGTGACCGACTCGCAGTTGCGCGCGTTGCTCGAAAAACGTGAGTTGGGATTGCGGCAACGATTCGAAGCGATTCATGAGAAGATGATTTCCACGCGGGAATTGTTGGGACGCATCGAGGTGAATCCGCAAGGCGAAAATGACGAACCGCTTTCTGCCGATGAGATCAGCACTCGACGCGAGCGGGACAAGCTCCGCGTGATGGGCATTCTGCAAAATGCGACACAGATCAGTTTTGAAACGCTCGGCGTGGCCGAGGGATTCGACGACATTGTGACCGAGCTGATCAACAATCGCATCGATACCGAGGAATTGATCCAGCGACTGGGGCGCGACATCGCCGAGCCGTTGCGGATGGTCGCCGGCGAGCAATTACCGGAACTCGAAAAACGTGTCCAAAGGCTGTCGGCCGCAATGGAAGAGGCCGAGGCCCAGGAAAGCGTGCTTTCCGAGGCGATTATTCAGGCGGATTTGGTTGTCGAGAGCATGCAGCAAGTTTTAAACCGTATGTTGGAGCTGGAGAGTTACAATGAATTGGTGGAATTATTGCGTGGAATCGTTGAGGACCAAAAACAGTTGAACGAAGAAACCAAGGTCCGCCGCCGCGAAAAATTGCGCAGCCTGCTTGACGAAGAATAAGTAAAATAGTCAGTAGTTCGTCACCCCGATGCGAGCTTTACCATGTCGAACCGATTAATGCCCCCACTGATCAATGCCTGGCGACTGATTGCGCTTCTGCTGTTTCTTGGCTGGGGCCAACAGCTTGCCATGGCTCAAGATGCCGAGACGAACGCCCAGGTGGAACTCGCCGCGGTGGAAGCCACGCTTTCCGATCGGTATGACCGCTTGGAACTTCTAGCCGGCCGGTTGGCGGAATTATCCAAGGCCACGCAGCCACGTCGGGCGGAGCTCCTTCAGCAGCTTGTCGCCAGCAGCCGCGAGAAAGACGTGCCCGGACGTTTCGAAGCCATCATCGAAGCTCTCCGCGAAGAGAATCTCAATGATGCCAGCGTGGGTCAAACGAGTCTGCAGGCCGACTTGCAAGCGATGCTGGAATTGTTGCTGCAGGAAGACCGTGACCGGCAGATCGAATCGGAACGCCAACGCATCAGCAAATACTTAGCCGAGTTGAACAAGTTGATTCGCCAGCAGCGGGGCATCAAGGCTCGCACGGCCGGGGGTGATTCCGAAAAAGAACTCGGCGATGACCAACACCGCACCGCCGACAATGCGGGGGAACTCGGCGACAAGATCGAAGCCACCGAAGGCAAATCAAAATCAGATTCGGACGAAGCGAAGAACTCGCAAGAATCATCGGACAAATCCAAGGAAGGCGAGGATTCACCGAGCGAGGACGCTCAAGGCGAACCTGGCGAATCGGTACCGAAGGAATCATCACAAGACAAGCAATCGCCGGGCACTCCCGATAAACCCGGTGAATCGCAACCGAGTGAGTCCCCCTCCGGCGACCCTCAGCAAAGTCAATCGCCGCCTGGTGAATCAAATCCAAGTGAATCAAAGCCCGGCGAGTCTCAACCCAGTGAATCCCAGCCCAATGAATCCCAGCCAAGCAACTCTCCGCCGAGCGAGTCGCAGGGTCAGCCCGGCGAAAGTGGCCAATCCTCTCCCAGCGATTCCCAGCAGCAGCCTCAAAGCCCCAGCGAAAAAGCCGTCGAGAAACTCCGCCAGGCTCAGGAGCGGATGAAGCAAGCCGAAGAAAAGCTGAAGGAAGCCCAGCGTAACGAAGCGGTCAAAGAACAAGAAGCCGCTCTGCGGGAACTTGAGCAAGCTAAGGCCGAATTGGAAAAAATCTTGCGGCAACTTCGCGAGGAAGAAATGGAGCGGATGTTGGTGCTCCTCGAAGCGCGACTCCGCAAAATGCTCGAAGCCCAAAACGAAGTCTACAACCAGACCATAAAACTTGACGAATCCACGAGCCATGTTCCGCAGCATGAATTGGAAATCGCGAGCGCCAGTTTAGGACGAAAAGAGGATCTCATCGTCGGCGAAGCGGATCGGGCCTTGGTCTTGCTGCGAGAGGATGGTTCTTCGGTCGCGTTCCCCGAAGCCCTGCAACAGGCCCGCGAGGACATGCGGTCCGTCGCCGAGCGGCTCAGGCAAACCAAGCCGGATAAAATCACGCAGGGGCTCGAAGAAGACATCATCGCGACGTTGGAAGAAACCCTGGCGGCCCTGCAGAAAGCCCTCAAGGAACTCCGCGAGCAGAAGGCTTCGCAGCAAGGTTCCGGCGGCGATTGCGAGAAACCTCTGGTGGACCAACTGGCGGAATTGCGTATGATTCGTGCATTGCAGATCCGAGTTAACCGCCGCACAGAGTTCTATGATACAGTGATCGAAGGCGACCAAACTCAAGAAGCCGAATTGCTTGAAGCCCTCAATCAATTGGCCGAGCGGCAGGAACATATTTTTCGGGCGACTCGCGATTTGCACCAAGGCGCAAACCAATAGCGGTTAAAAACTCCATGCCATTGAACGCCATCTACCGCGGAATCTCGTTGGCCATCACCCTGTTGGCGGCGATAAGCGTTTCAACAGCGGCACGGGGACAGTTCCGTTTCGAGCCGAGTTGGCAACCGCCGAGTTACGACGAGGTTCGCGCGCAAGTTTTCGAGTGGATCGATCAAGCGCCGATTGACGCGACGCTTGCTCAAGAAGCCCGTTCCTTGTGGCCCTCGTTGCCGCTGCGAGAATTGGAGGGGCCCGCCCTGCTGGACTTGGTGATCGAGACGGCCGCGCTTGTGGACAATCAAGTGGCCGCGCTCGTGAAGGAGTGCAATCAAGAACTTCGCAGCCCCTTTGCGCCCGATGTGACTTGGATTGCCGACAGCGGGCTCTCCGAATTTGCCAAAGACAATTTGCAACTTTACATGGCACGTTGGTTCGCCCAACAAACCATGTACGACAATGTTCTCGATGCGCTGGCCAATTTGGAAGCCACCGACGTCGTCGACCCGGCGAGTTTGCTGTTTTACAAAATGGTGGCGTTTCACCAGTTGGTTGAGCCCGATCAAAGTCGCTCGGCGCTGGTGCAGTTGCTGGAGCATGAGGATCGGCTTCCCGTGCGTTATCGGCAAGTGGCCGAGATGGTGCGGCAAGATTTGGCGGGTCTGAAAGATGAATCGCTCGATCATGTTTCGCGGCGGATGAACGACGTCCGCCGCCGGCTGGAATTGGGGCAGGCCGGCAAGCAAGTGCAGGTCGTCGAAAAGGGTGTCGTCGATTCCCTCGATAGCCTGATCAAAAAAATCGAAGAACAGCAGAAACAGCAATCCAGCGGCGCAGGGGGTTCAGCGCAAAGCTCGACCCCAATGCAAGACAGCCAACTCCCTTCCATGAAAGCGCCGGGTAAAGTTGATCCCCGCGACGTCGGGCACCAATCCGGCTGGGGCGATTTGCCGCCCAAAGAGCGCGAAGAAGCCTTGCAACAGATCGGTCGTGAGTATCCGGCCCATTATCGACAATTGATCGAGCAATATTTCCGGGACTTGGCCGACGAATCGGCCCCCGAACCTTCCAAATAAGCCCACCTGGTTTTCCATGCTTCGAGTCGGCAATTTCTGGTTATCACAATGCGTTGTTTGCGCGATGTTAGGCACGCTATGGCCGCCCGTCGCATATGCAGAGACCGTCGTGCTCACCACGATTGACGGTCAGGCGACTACCGGAGAACTCGCCGACTGGACCGCCACGGAAGTCACGGTGACCATTGATGGCGAAGCGAAGAAATTTTCCGCCGAGGAGTTGTTAGAACTGCGTCCGCAAGCGGCTCCCTCAAGTTCAACGAGATTTGTGCCCTTGGTCGAGCTTGTGGATGGCAGCCGATTTCCCATTTCGGAATTCTCGGTGTCCGACCGGGTAGCCACGGTGGTGACTTTGCTCGCAGCAGAGCCGCTCAGAATCCCGGCCGAGAAGATTCGCCTTGTTCAATTTGTGGCGAGTGAAGCAGCCGAGACTTGGTTGCGGCCGAATCTGGCCGGCGACTTTATTGTGGTTACCAAGAAAGATTCTGCCGAAACGGAGACCCTCGAAGGAATTATTAACGGCGTGACCAGCGAACAAGTCGAGTTCACGTGGGATGGGGATGCCATTCCCGTCAAGCGCTCGAAGATCGCCGGGCTGGGCTTTTATCATGCGAACGCCGATATGGTTGCGGAGCCAATATGTTGGCTGTCGCTGAGTTCCGGGGCACGACTTCTTGTCAGCAATCTCTCTCCCGAGGACGACGAAATTCACGTCACTACCAGCGGGGGTCAAAACTTGCAAGTCGCTCTCGCGGAGATCATTTCTGCCGACTACTCCGTGGGTAAGTTGGTTTATTTGAGCGACTTGGAATTCCTGAAAACTCATTGGACGCCACTCGTCGCGTATCCTGCGTCGATGGAATCGGTTCAAGATTATGGCAAGCCGCGGCGAAACATCTCATTCGCCGGCTCGCCACTCACATTATCCTGGCCCAATGGCGAAGGGGGTCTGAGCGAGAGGCTACAAACTTACAGCAAGGGCTTGGCCCTCCGCAGTCGCACCGAGTTGGAGTACCGCCTGCCCAAGTCGATGCGCCGCTTTGTGGCCACCGCGGGGATCGATCCCGAATCATTATCCCAAGGGAATGTGTTTCTCACGATTTTGATCGACGAGCAAACGGCGTTCGAGCAAATCATTGACGGTAAGCAGGCACCAACGAATATCGATTTGGATATTACTGATAAGCAGCGTCTCAAGATCATCGTCGATTATGGCGAGAATCTCGATTTCGGTGACCGTCTCCACTTGGTTGAGGCGCGATTGATCAAATGAAACATGCGACTTGGCTTACAGGCTGCTTAACGTTTGCGATGCTGGTCGGCATTTGCCGGGCTGAGATTTCGCCCGATCCGAGGGTGCTGGCCACCGAGGCGAATCGCGTGGCCGCCATCAAGCGGGCCACCACCGCGGCGGTTGCCATTTTCGAAGCTTCCGGCCAGGGGGGCGGTTCGGGTGTTTTGATCTCTGCCGACGGCTATGCGCTTACCAACTTTCACGTCGTCTCCCCCTGTGGCGCTGCGATGAAGTGCGGGCTTTCCGATGGTCAGCTCTACGATGCCGTGGTCGTGGGAATCGATCCGGTGGGCGACGTCGCGTTGATTCAACTCTTGGGCCGCGATGATTTCCCAACTGCCGAACTTGGCGACAGCGATGCGGTCCGCGTCGGTGATTGGGCCTTTGCCGCGGGAAATCCTTTTTTGCTCGCAGATGATTTCACCC
>JBGTEU010000738.1:0-4084 GCA_041747595.1 Bythopirellula sp. | reverse complement strand
CGAAGATCTCCAGCAATCAAATACACCCTCCATGATGTTGATGGGGTTTCTGATGGTGGTTGTCGCGGCCCCGCTCTTCGAGGAATTCTCCTTTCGGCTCTTGCTGCAAGGTTGGCTGGAAAAATTCGAGGACGAGCAAATCGGCTTTGCCGGAACCGCCCCAACCGTGGTCCAGCCTCCGCTTGAAACTGAAGACCTTGAAGAATCGGCACTCACCGACGACGCCGAGATCATTGCCTTCCCCAGCGAGACTGAGGCGTTTCCGCGCGGCGGCCTGCTCGCTGATCTGCCGCACGGCTGGCTGCCGATTCTGGTGAGCGGCACGATTTTCGGCCTTGCCCACCTGGGCCACGGCGTGTCCCCCGTCCCCTTGGTGCTGTTCGGCATTGTTCTTGGTTACCTCTATCAACGAACCCACCGGCTTGTCCCCTCGATCACCGCCCACGCCCTGTTCAATGCGTATTCGATGAGCATGCTGTGGCTGAGCCTTTAATGTCATGTCATCCTGAGAGAGTCCCGACGACCGAAGGATCTAGGTTCCATCATTAGACGTAATCATGTGCGTATGAGAGTGGAACCCAGATCCCTCTGGTCGCAGAACTCCCCTCGGGATGACAAATTACTATAATGCATCAATCACTCATACGATCTCACGAGGAGCCTGTAATTTCTTGAACATTCTTCGCAATCCCACGCGCGCGGTTCGCATTGGCTCGGCCACTATTGGCGGGGAGCACCCGATCGCCGTGCAGAGCATGACCGCCACGCACACCCGCGACGTCGACGCGACCGTGGCCCAGGTGAATGCCCTGCACGATGCGGGGGCCGACGTCGTGCGGATCGCCGTGGATAACCAGCAAGACGCCGCGGCACTTTCAGAAATCCGCCGCCAGACGAAGGCGAATCTCTCGGTCGATCTGCAGGAAAACTACCGCCTTGCCGAGGTGGTCGCCCCACACGTCGATAAAGTCCGCTACAACCCTGGTCATCTTTATCACCACGAGCGCACTAAGCCTTGGCAGGAAAAAGTGCGTTACCTTGCCACGGTCGCCGCCGATAACGACTGTGCGATCCGCGTCGGCGTGAACTGTGGCAGCGTCGATCCCGACAAGCGCTCGCAGTATCCCGAAGACGATTCGATTGGCCCGATGCTCGACAGCGCGCTCGAGCATTGTCGGCATCTCGACGATCTCGGCTTCACGCGGTACTGCGTGTCGCTCAAGGATTCCGACCCGAAAAAGGTGATCGAAGTCAATCGCCGTTTCGCCGAGGTTCGCCCCGACGTGCCGTTGCATCTGGGAGTCACCGAGGCCGGCATGCCCCCCGATGGCATCATCAAGACCCGCATCGCCTTCGAGCAACTCATCAGCCGCGGCATCGGCGATACCATTCGCGTGTCGCTCACAGTTTCCAATCCTCGCAAGCCGGAAGAAATCGCCGCGGGTCGGCAGATTCTCGCCGACATCGCCGCCGGTCGCGTGCGGTCGGTTGTCGATTACGGCCTCGACACGCTCAACATCATCAGTTGCCCCAGCTGTTCGCGGGTCGAAAACGAAGCGTTCATCGAACTCGCCGAGCAGGTGAAGGAAATGACCCGTTACGCCTCGGATAAAGCGATCACAATCGCCGTGATGGGTTGCCGCGTGAACGGCCCCGGTGAAACCGACGACGCCGACCTCGGCCTCTGGTGCGGCCCGCAATACGTGAATCTCAAGCGCGGCAGCGAATCGCTGGGGCAGTATCCCTATGACGAAATCCTGCCGAAGCTCCGCCAAGAGCTCGATGCGCTGATCGCAACGCGGTGAGTCGTAGGCCGGAATCCGCCGCGGCGGATGCGCAGTTCCGGCTGCCCTCGTCATTCCCGCGAAGGCGGGAATCCAGTTCATTTGCCGGAACTCGCGTTACTCGTTCCGGCCTACCCCCTGTGGCCGTCGCCACAACAGGCTCAAGACGGTCAAGACGGTCAAGACGGTCAACTTGGCACCGCTGTTTTCGCGCGCGACATTGGTGAAAATTCTTATCGTTAGCAGCGGCTACGCGCACGCTGAGCCCAAGCCGCGCGAACTTAGGATGAGCGCAGCGAGACGACATGCTCCATTCTAAACTCTAACCTCTAACCTCTGTCATCTTCCACCCGCACCATAGCACAAGGGGTGGCACAATTTCTACAAGAAAATTTGTGAGAGGCTGTCGGTGATCAGCTATCGGCGATCGGCCAAGAATTGAGGGTTGCCAAGCGGGGGTGGAGAAAGAGAGTGACAACGGACCGGCCATGCCGTGGCCCCATTAGGATATCGACTTTTCGAGTCGGACAGACTAATATCCGCTTAATCTCAAAGTTTGAATCCGCTCAAGTGGTACATCCATGGAAACACCTAAGAATCAACAAGCTGTGCTGGTCTTCACAGACTTGGTCGATTCAGTGAAGCTGCAACAGCATATCGGTGCCGTTCAGTACAGTCGCCTGAAGGCCTGGCACGATCGCGCCTTCAGGGCCGCTCTGGAAATGTCCCCGGGGGCCCTAATCGTTGAGTCCACGGGCGATGGTTTCTATGTCCGCTTTCTCACCTGCAGCGCCGCAGTGAGAACGTGCCTTCGGTTTCAATTTGAGCTGTCCAAAGCGCAGCTAAAAGGCCAGGCCGTGAAGGCGCGGATTGGCATCCATTGTGGCGAGGTCTTTCACGATGCCTCGGTGGTGGATCAATTGTTGGGAATGGCTCCCAACATCACCGCGAGGATCATGTCGCTTGCGATGCCAGGCCAAATCCTGATGACCGCCCCCGTCTACCACGATGCGATTCAATATGTGCGAACACATCCTCCGGTCGAATATCCAACCGAAGTACCAACCTTGCGTTGGATCAATCATGGCCAGTATTTGCTGAAAGGGTACGCGTTTCCGTTTCCTGTTTTTGAAGTGGGCGCCGTTGGCGTCGCTCCGCTTTGCACGCCACCAAGTAGCGAAAAAGCGCGGCGCGTCCGCTACGAAGGTACGGCCAAGAACGACGCGAAAGAGAACAAGCAACCTGCAGACCCGCCGCAGCGTTTTGCAACCTTCGCGATCATGGCCGCAGCGCTTGCGGTGCTTCTCGTGATGGGGACATTGGCCTCGCTGCTTTGGGTGCCGGAAGAGAATATCGCTCAACTCACCGACGCCGCAAAAGCTT
This sequence comes from Bythopirellula sp., assembly GCA_041747595.1. Lineage (GTDB taxonomy): Bacteria > Planctomycetota > Planctomycetia > Pirellulales > Lacipirellulaceae > Bythopirellula. The sequence goes on along the minus strand of JBGTEU010000738.1, from coordinate 917 downwards.
CTCTTGTTCCAAACGCCGTCACTGCTTCTGCGGACGTCGAAAAGAAACGGACTTCGAACGGCGTGGTCACTCAACCCGCCGATGCCTCGGTGACGGCATTGCGTAAAGTGGAAGCTCAACAGGAGCCTGCAACGCGCGAAGACTCCAGGGCAACTCCTCAAAACATGCCGGACGATGAGCAGGAGGTGAAAGACGACGAGCTGGCCGATTCTTCCAAAGTGGATCAAGCTAAGATCGAACCCGCTTCTCCCCGCTCCCTGTCCAACGTCGTGGCAGAAAAAGAGGCCCCCACCTCCCCACAACCGACTGCCGTTCAGGATTCAAGTGGAACAAATCCAGCTTTTACTTATGAAAATACGTTTGGTTCTTCCACGTTCCGCGTGCCCCGCATGGTTAAAAAAGGGGAGGTTGAAGATCCCGTTATTCGCAATGACCCGCCCCTCCCTTCGCCCGAGAGCAGGCCAGCGAATCCTGGACAATCTTCTTCTGGCCAATCCTCTTCTGGCCAGTTCTCTGTGTCTCGGAAGACGAACGGCCAAATCGTCGAGGAATACGCGAGACCAAATACTCAGGCGCTGACGCCTGAAAGGACTTCTCGGGCCAATCAACCGCGTTCGACACCGCCGGAACCGAGCGTCCGGCCGGCACCCCGGCAAGACCAAGCGATTGCCTGGGGCAAATGGAAGTTCCAAGTGAAGAAAGTCGATCGAGGCGTTGAAATTACGACGATCGACTCCGGCAAACAACTGGAAGTGGGCGACGTCATCACGGGAGCGGGAATCTGGGATACTCTCATGGAAAAACCCATCCCGCTCAAAAACGTCGGCACCCGAAACAAAGAGCCCATACTTGCCGAGGCCCTGAGTACATTTTTGCGCGATAACCAAGAGCTCGGCAAAAATGAAGCTCTCTATTTT